>NZ_JBEXWT010000004.1:0-49791 GCF_040629945.1 Kitasatospora sp. NPDC005856
TGGGCCCAGATGGTGAGGCCGTCCGGGACGACGTGGCCGGTGTTGTCGACCCGGTTGCCCCCGGCCGGGGTGCTCGCCGCCGCGGCCTGGCTGGCCGTGGTCGCCCTCGCCGCCCTGCTGCTGCCCCTGCTGCCCGGCTTCGACCCGCTGCACGGGGACTTCGCCCACCCCGCCGCCGCCCCCGGCCCCGGCCACTGGCTGGGCACCGACGGCTCCGGACGGGACGTCCTGCAGCGCACCGTCGCCGGGGCCCGCGCCTCCTTCACCGTCGCCGCGCTGACCATCCTGGTCGGCCTGCTCGGCGGCGGCGTGCTCGGGCTCGCCGCCGGCTGGTTCCGCGGCCCGGTCGACAAGGTGATCGGCTTCGCGGCCGACCTGCTGATGTCCGTGCCCAGCCTGATCCTGGTGATGATCGTGGTCTCCATGCGCGGCCCCGGCCTCACCGTGATCGGGGGCCTGATCGGGCTGTTCACCGTCCCCCACTTCACCCGGGTGGTCCGCGCCGTCGTGCTCTCGCTCACCGAGCGCGGCTTCGTCCAGGCCGCCCGCATGATCGGCACCTCCCCGCTGCGCATCCTGCGCCGCGAGATCGTCCCGCACGTCGTGCCGGCCGCCCTCACCTTCGCCTTCACCGCCACCACCGTCGCCATCGTCGCCGAGGGCTCGCTCAGCTTCCTCGGCTTCGGGCTGCGCCCGCCGGAGCCCTCCTGGGGCGGCATCATCGCCGAGGGCCGCACCACCCTCGGCAGCGCGCCGTGGATCTCGCTGGCGCCTGTGGCGGTGCTCTGCCTGACCGTCCTGGCCCTCAACTACCTCGGGGAGCACCTGCGTTCGGGTGGTCCCGGCGCTGCGAAGCCCGCCACCGAGAAGCCCCGCGCCGAGAAGCCCGCCACCGAGAAGCCCGTTGCCACGAAGGGAGCGCGCGGATGACCTCCGCCCCCGTCCTCGACGTCCGCTCGCTGGACACCGTCCTGCACACCCCCGACGGGCGGACCCTGCACGTCCTGCACGGCGTCGGCCTCACCATCGCGGCCGGCGAGTGCCTCGGCGTGGTCGGCGAGTCCGGCTCCGGCAAGTCCGTGCTCGCCCGTACCGTCCTCGGCGTCGAATCGCGCACCACCAGGACCGTCGCCACCGGCTCCGGCAAGAGCAGCATCGCCAAGGCCCTGCTGCGGCTGCCCCCGCCCACCACCGGCACCGTCACCCTCGACGGCACCGACCTCGCCACGCTCTCCCCGCGCGCCCTGCGGGCCGTCCGGCCCCGGCTCCAGATGGTCTTCCAGGACCCGCTCTCCTCACTCAACCCGCGCCGACGGGTCCGCGACCTCGTCGCCGAACCCCTCGACGCCCACCCCGACCCGGGCCGCGACCGCGAGGAGGTCGCCACCCGGCAGCTGGAGGCCGTCGGCCTGCCGCCGGACCGCGCGTGCTGATCGCCGACGAGGCGGTCTCCGCCCTCGACGTCTCGGCCCAGGCCACCGTGCTCAACCTGCTGCGCGGGCTCACCGAGGAACGCGGACTGGCCGGCCTCTTCATCTCCCACGACCTCGGCGTGGTCCGGGCGGTGAGCGACGAGGTGGCCGTGCTCCAGCTCGGCCGCATCTGCGAGCGCGGCCCCACCGAGGCCGTCCTCGCCGCCCCGGCCCACCCGTACACGGCCGCCCTGCTCGCCGCCGTGCCCGAACCCGGCCGTCCGCTGCGCGACACCGGCCTGCTCCCCGCCGACCCGCCGTCCCCGCTCGCCCCGCCCAGCGGCTGCCGCTTCCGCACCCGCTGCCCCCTGGCGGACGGCCGCTGCGCCACCGAGGAGCCCCGCCCGCGGGAAGTGGCGCCGGGCCGCACGGTGGCCTGCCACCGCCCGCTGGTCGGCGCCGCGGCGGAGGCCTGACCAGCCGGAGGCGCGGCCCGAGCGGACGGGCCGCCGGGGCCGAGAGCTCGGACGGGCGGACGGAACGCCACGCCCGTCCGGGCACACGGCCCGACCGGGCCGGACAGCACGCGGCCCCGGCCGGGAGCCCACTTCCCGGCCGGGGCCGCCCGGCCACCGGCCGACGCCGCGACGCAGGCCTGGGTATCAAACTGCCGGACGTTGGTGACACGTGGATCTCCGACTACGACAACTCCTCGTCGCGGCGACCCACCGCCCCGACACGACTCTGCCGGGAGCCCCTGATGCATCGCGCACATCCACACCGCCGGCGCCGCTCAACCCGTGACCTCAGGAAGGCGCAGCGCTGAAGAAGCCGGTGTTGAGATACCCCGGGGGCTTCGAATACCCGAGCTCACCGCACTGGTTGGCCGGGGTGCCGACAAGAACAGACGCAGCATTCCCGCTCATGGAACCCAGCCCACTGCCCACCGGCGCCTGGGCACGGCTGCTACCGGAGTTGGCGCACGTGTTGTCGCTTGCCGAGTTGCCGAATCCGATGATGCTGGTCGCGGCGGCCGGCGAAGCTCCCGCCAAGACCGCACCCACGGACACCACCACGAAGCACGCTACTGCCGCCTGACGACCCATCATGCCTGACCAACGACTTCACGGCCGTACGGTCACACACCATCGAGGCGCATACGACATGCTCTTGCCACCGCCACGGTCGGCGGCGTGCTGCTACCGGTGGGTGGACTGGCGACACCGAGCAGGGCGGCAACACACCGATTTCGGACCAGGGACCGTGTGACGCCGCCACCTGTGTGTACGTGCCGTTCAAGCGCGGTGAGGCGGGGCCCGCGACGCGAGCGATCGTGCCGCGGGCCGGGCGGGGCGGGCGCCGGATCAGGGCCGGAGCGGTCGAGGTTGGGCCGGGCCCGGATCAGGCCTGGTCGGTGGAGACGGCCAGCAGTCTGGTCACCGAGCCGTCGTCCCCGGGGACGTCGCGCAGGTGCCGGAAGCCGAGCCGGCGGCACATCGTCAGGCTCGGGGTGTTCTCCGCGCCGACCATGCCGTAGACCTCCTTGAGCCCCAGCTCGTCGCCGGCGTAGCGGATCAGCCCGCGCACCACCTCGCCGCCCAGGCCCCGGCCCCAGTACTCGGGGGCCAGCGCGGTGACCAGCTCGTGGCCGTCGACGTTCCCGGCGCGCTTGACCTCGGCGTGGCCCGCGTACGACCCGTCCAGCCACAGGCCCCAGACGTCGAAGAGGTTCTGCGGGTAGACGTCGCTCAGGATCGCGCGGAACAGGTTGCGGATGTCCGGCTCGGGCACGAGGTCCTGGCCCATCCAGCGGCACACGTCCTCGTTGCGCAGCAGGGAGACGAAGGCGTCCTCGTCCTCGGTCCGGTAGGGGATGAACTCCAGGTGCTCGGTGCGCAGCGGAGGGGTCATGCGGCTCTCCTCGGGGTCGTGGTGGTTCGGTGGTGCGGTGGCCGGGACGGGGCCGCTCGGCGCGGGCGCGACCGGTGGCCCCGTCCCCGCGGCCGGTCAGGCGCCGGCGCTCTCCATGCGCTCGCGCAGGCTCTTGGGACGCATGTCGGTCCACACCTCGTCGACGTAGGCGGTGCACTCGGCCTCGGTGCCCTCGGTGCCGACGGGCTGCCAGCCGGCCGGGACGTCGAGGTCGGCCGGCCAGAGGGAGTACTGCTCCTCGTCGTTGCGCAGCACCTGGTAGCGGGTGTTCTCGTCCATGTCGGGCTCCTCTGTCGCTGAACTGACGGGTGTCGGTGGTGGTGTTCGGTCAGTGGCTTTCCCGGGCGTGCCGGGCGATCCGCCGCAGGGCTTCGGCGAAGTCCTCGGCCGCCCGGCGGACGGCGCCGGTGTCGTGGACGGCGGGGCGGTGGTGCCAGGTGAAGGCGAGGCGGCCGTGCTGGGCGGCGCCGACGACCTCCAGCGGATGGGAGCCGCCGTCCCGGGGGTCGTGGTCCTGGCCGAAGGAGCCGAGTTCGGCGCGGACCAGGCCGTCGCCTCCGGTCTCGGGCCGGGCGTCCCACTGGCCGAGGTAGTTGAAGACCACCTGGCCGTTCCCGCCGGCGGCGAGGCGCTCGCGGACCTCGGGGCTGCCGAAGGTCCGCAGGGCGCCGAAGCCGAGGCCGTTGCCGGGCACCGCGCGCAGCTGGCGGCGGACGGACTTCACCAGGGCCCGCCAGTCGCGCTCCGGGCCGAGGTCGGCGGGGTCGGGGACATGGAAGGTGACGGGGTGGACGGTGGTGAACCAGCCGACCGTACGGGACAGGTCGACGCCCTCCAGCAGGTCCTCCCGGCCGTGTCCCTCCAGGTCGAGGGCGATCCGCTGCTGTCCGCTCCAGCGGGCCAGGGCCAGGGCGAGCGCGGCCAGCAGCACGTCGTTGACCCGGGTGCGGTAGGCGGCGGGGGCGGCGCGCAGCAGGGCCTCGGTGTCCGCCTCGTCGAGTTCGACGGCGACCGCCGCACTCCCGTCGTCGCCGGGGTCGGCCGGGCCGCCGGGCAGGACCGTCCGGGCGTTCACCGCCTCCTCCCAGTACGGGAGTTCGTGGTCCAGGCCGCCCTCGGCGACATGGGCGGCGAGCCGGTGCGCCCAGTCCCGGAAGGAGGTGCCGCGCTCCCCCAGGGTGATCTCCCCGCCCCGGAGGGCCTGTCGGTGGGCGCTCTCCAGGTCGTCGCGCAGCACCCGCCAGGAGACGGCGTCGACGACCAGGTGGTGGGCGACCAGGAGCAGCAGCGCGGGGTGGTCCGGGTGGCCGGTGAACAGGGCGGCTCGCAGCAGCGGGCCGCGGGCCAGGTCGAAGCCGGCGTGGAGTTCGTCGGCGGCCTTGGCCATGGCCGCGTCGGCGGCCTCGGCGCTCTGCCCGGTCAGGTCGTACCGGGCGAGGAGGTCCTCGGCGGGGGCGGGCGGCGGGTTGAACTGGTGCCAGCCGGCCTCGTCGTGGGTGAAGCGCATGCGCAGCGCGTCGTGGTGCTCCAGCAGGGCGTCGAGGGCGGCGCTCAGCGCCTGCGGGTCGGGGTCGGCGCCGAGTTCGAGCAGGGTGGACTGGTTGAAGTGGTGGTGGGCGGCGCGCGGGGTGGTCAGGAACCACTCCTGGATGGGGGTGAGCGGCACGTCGCCGGTCACCGGGCCGTCGTCCGGGCCATCGGTGGCGGTGCGGACGACGGTGGCGAGTTCGGCCACGGTCTGGTGGCTGAACAGGTCCCGGGTGGCCAGGTGGAGGCCGTCGCGGCGCAGCCGGGACACCACCTGCATGCTGAGGATGGAGTCGCCGCCGAGCAGGAAGAAGTTGTCATCGGCGCCGACCTCGTCGAGGCCGAGGACGTCGGCCCAGATCCGGGCGATCCGGCGCTCGAGGTCGGTTTCCGGCGCCCGGCCCTGGCCGGCCGTGGCGTGGGCGGGGTCGGGGTCGGGCAGGGCCCGCCGGTCGAGTTTGCCGTTGGGGGTGAGCGGCAGGCGCTCCAGCGGGACGAAGGCCGCGGGGACGAGGTGCGGTGGCAGCGACTCGGCGAGGTGGAGCCGCAGTTCGAGGGCGGGTGCGCCGGCGGCGGCGTCGGCCGGGACGACGTAGCCGACCAGCCGGCCGCCGCCGGGGCCGTCGGCGCGGACGGTGACGGCGGCGTCGCGCACCAGGGGGCTGCGGCGCAGGGCGCTCTCGATCTCGCCCGGTTCGATCCGGAAGCCGCGCAGCTTGATCTGCTCGTCGGCGCGTCCGGCGAACCGCAGTTGGCCGTCGGCGTCGCGGCGGGCGAGGTCGCCGGTGCGGTACATCCTCTCGCCCTGGGCGCCGTACGGGTCGGGCAGGAAGCGCTGGGCGGTGAGGCCCGGGCGGCCGAGGTAGCCGCGGGCGAGGCCGGGGCCGGCCAGGTAGAGCTCCCCGGTGACACCGGGCGGCACCGGCCGCAGGGCGGTGTCCAGGACGTACGCGCGGGTGGCGCCGCTGGGGCGGCCGATGGCGGGGCTGCCGGTGCCGGGGGCGAGCGGGCCGGTCCAGCTGGCGACCACGGTGGCCTCGGTGGGGCCGTAGGAGTTGATCATCCGTCGGCCCGGGGCCCAGGTGTCGACCAGGTCGGCCGGGCAGGCCTCGGCGCCGACCACCAGGGTGCGCAGTTCTGGCAGGGCGGCGGCGGTCTCCGGGTCCATGGTGGCCAGGGCGGCCGGGGGGATCAGGGTGTGGCTGATCCGGCGTGCGGCGAGCACCTCGGCGAGCCGTTCGCCGACCAGCGGCCCCTCCTCCCCGGTGACCAGGGCGGCCCCGGAGAGCAGGGAGATGCACAGTTCCAGCACGGAGGCGTCGAAGCTGGGCGAGGCGAACTGGAGCACCCGGTCGCCGGGGCCGACGGCGTACTGCTCGGCCGCTGCCGCGGCGAAGACGGCGAGGCCGGCGTGGGTCACCAGGACGCCCTTGGGGGTGCCGGTGGAGCCGGAGGTGTAGATGACGTAGGCCGGGTGGGCGGGGGTGAGGGCGGTGGTGCGGTCGGCGTCGGTGGGCGCGGTGTCCGGCCCTTCGGCGGCCCAGACCCGGGCCGGGTCGTCGAGCACCAGGTGGGCGCCGGCGTCGCGGACCATGAACTCCCGCCGGGGCGCCGGGTAGTCCGGGTCGACCGGGAGGAAGGCGCCGCCGGCCTTGGCGACGGCGAGCTGGGCGACCACCATGGCCGCCGAGCGGGGCAGTGCGAGGGCGACCAGCCGCTCGGGCCCGACCCCGCGCCCGATGAGCCGGTGGGCCAGCCGGTTGGCGGCGCGGTCCAGTTCGGCGTAGGAGAGTTCCCGCTCGCCGTCGAGCAGGGCCGGTGCGTCGGGGGTGGCGGCGGCCCGGCGCTCGAACAGTTCGGGCAGGGTCGCCTCGGGCACCGGGCGGAAGGTGCCGCCCGGCTCGGCGGGCGGCGTGTCCGGGCCGGCCAGCGGCAGTGCGCCGACGGCGCGGGAGGGGTCCTGGGCGACGGCGGTCAGCAGGGTGGCGAGCTGGTCGGCCATCCGCTGGACGGTGGCCGCGTCGAACAGGTCGGTGTCGTACGTGAACAGGCCGTGCAGCGCGCCGCTCGCGGTCTCGACGAATTCCAGCGCCAGCTCGAAGGCCGTCCGTACGGCGTCCGGCTCGATGCCGGTCACGTCGAGGCCCGGCAGGTCGAGTTCGGCGGACGGAGCGTTCTGGAGCACCACGTGGACCTGGAACAGCGGGGTGCGGCTGGTGTCGCGCACCGGCTGGACCTCGTCGACGACCTTCTCGAAGGGCACGTCCTGGTGGGCGAAGGCGTCGAGGACGGTCTGCCGCACCTCGCCGAGGAGGGCGTCGAAGGACTGGCCGGGTTCCACCCGGGAGCGCAGCACCAGGGTGTTGACGAAGAATCCGACCAGCTGCTGGATCTCGGGCCGGTGCCGGCCGGAGGTGATCGTGCCGACGGTGATGTCGGTGTCCCCGCAGATCCGGGCCAGGTAGGCCTGGGCCGCGGCGACCAGGGTGGTGAACAGCGTGGCGCCGCGTTCCCGGCCGACCTCGGCGAGCCGTCGGGCGGTGTCGGCGGGCAGCTCCAGCCGGACGGTGGCGGCGTTGGCGGCGTTGGCGGTGCGCACCGCGGGCCGGGGCCGGTCGGTGGGCAGCCGCGGCGGTACCACGCCGGTCAGTCGGCGCTTCCAGTAGGCGAGCTGTTCCCCGGTGGGGGCCCCTGCGGTGCGCTGCCAGTGGGCGTAGTCGGCGTACTGCACCGGCAGTGGCGCCAAGTCGGCTTCCCCGGAGCCGATTTCGGCACGGTAGAGGTGGGCCAGGTCGGTGAGCAGCACGCCGGTGGACCAGCCGTCGGTGACCATGTGGTGCAGGGACAGCGCCAGCACGTGGTCGTGCTCGGCCAGCCGGGCCAGGGTGGCGCGCAGCAGCGGTCCGCGGCGCAGGTCGAAGGGGCGGGCGCGGTCGCCGGCGAGCAGTTCGCGCAGCGCCTGCGGCTTGTCGTCGGCGGGCCGTTCGGAGAGGTCGTGCAGGGTCAGCGGCACGACGTGCGGCGGGTGGACCAGCTGGACGCCGTGGCCGTCGACGCTCTCGAAGGTGGTGCGCAGCGACTCGTGCCGCGCCGTCAGGGCGTCCAGGGCCGCCCCGAGGGCGCCGGGGTCGAGGGCGCCGCGCAGCCGCAGCACGATCGCGACGTTCTCGGCGACGCCGGGCGTGAACTCCTCCAGGAACCAGAGGCGCTGCTGGGCGTGGGACATCGGGGCGGCGCCCTCGCGGGGCACCGGGACGACGGGCGGGCGGGCCGGGGTGTCGGGCTCCTCGGTGAGCAGCCGGGCCAGGCCGGCCGGGGTGGGGTGGTCGAAGACCGCGCGGGGGCCGAGCTCGGTGCCGAAGGACTCGGCGAGGCGGGCGGCGAGCCGGATGCTGAGGATGGAGTCACCGCCGAGCTGGAAGAAGTCCTCGTCGGTGCCGGGCGGGCGGATGCCCAGGACGTCGGCGAAGACCTCGGCGGTGCGGCGTTCGGCGTCGGTGCGCGGTTCGACCCGCACGCGCCGCCCACCGCCGGGCTCCTGCTCCGGGGCGGGCAGGGCGGAGCGGTCGACCTTGCCGTTGCGGCTGAGCGGGAGGGCGGCGAGCGGGACGATCGCGGCCGGCACGAGGTAGTCGGGCAGGGTGCGGGCGGCGAAGGCCCGCAGCTCCTCGGGGTCGACGGCGCCCTCGGCGCCGACGGCGTAGGCGACCAGCCGGCGGGCGCCGGGCCGGTCCTCACGGACGACCACGGCGACGTCGGCGACCTCCGGGTGGGCGGCGAGCGCGGACTCCACCTCGGCGGGCTCGACCCGGAAGCCGCGGATCTTCACCTGGTCGTCGGCGCGGCCGAGGAACTCCACCGTGCCGTCGGCGCGGCGCCGGGCGAGGTCCCCGGTGCGGTACATCCGGGCGCCGGGCGGGCCGGAGGGGTCGGCGAGGAAGCGGGCGGCCGTCGCACCGGGGCGGCCCAGGTAGCCGCGGGCCAGGCCCTCCCCGGCCAGGTACAGCTCGCCCGCGCAGCCCGGCGGGACGGGCCGCAGCCGGGCGTCCAGGACGTGCGCCCGCCGGTCGTCCAGCGGGCGGCCGATCGGGACGGTGTCGGGTACGGCCGCGGCGTCCGCGAGGGCGTGGGCGGTGGCGAAGGTGGTGGTCTCGGTGGGCCCGTAGCCGTCCACCACGGTCAGCCCGGGGCAGGCGGCCAGGACGCGGCGCACGGCGGCGGCGGGCACCACGTCCCCGCCGGTCCACAGGGCGCGCAGTCCGGCGAAGCAGTCCGGCGCGTCCTGGGCGAGCAGCCGGAACAGCCCGGCGGTGAGCCACAGGGCCGTCGGCCCGTCCGGTCCGGCGAGCCGGCGCATCAGCGTGGCGTCCACCGGGCCCTCGGGGGCGACGAGCACGCAGCCGCCGTTGAGCAGCGGCGCCCACACCTCGAAGGTGGCGGCGTCGAAGGCGACCGGCGAGTGCAGCAGCACCCGGGCGCAGCTGCCGTCGGCGAAGCGGCTGTCGGTGGCGAGCGAGGCCACGTCGCGGTGCCGGACGGCGACGGCCTTGGGCTCGCCGGTGGAGCCGGAGGTGTACATCACGTACGCCAGCCGGTCGGGGTCGGCGGGCGGCAGCGCTCCCGTCGCACCGTCACGTGCGGCCGCGACCTGCTCGGCGGTGAGGGTGCGGTCGGCGCCGGCCCGGTCGAGCAGGGCGCGGCGGCGTTCCTCGGGGGCGCGCAGGTCCACGGGCAGGTAGGCACCGCCCGCCTTGAGGACGGCCAGCTGGGCGACGACGAGTTCGGCGCCGCGGTCCATCGCCAGCGCCACCCGGCCCTCGGGGGCCAGGCCGTCGGCGAGCAGCCGGGCGGCCAGTCGGTCGGACCAGTCGTCGAGCCCGAGGTACGTCAGCTCCTGCCCGCCGTCGCGCACGGCGGGGGCGTCGGGGGTGCGGCCGACCTGCTCGGCGAAGATCCGCAGCGGGCTGCGCGGCACCGGCGGGCGGGCGGTGGTGTGCCAGGAGGCCAGCAGCTCGCGATCGGCGGCGGTGAGCGGGTCCAGGGCGGCGAGGTCGCCGTCCAGACCGTCGGCGAGGGCGGTCAGCAGCAGGGCGAGGCGGTCGGCGGCGTCCCGGACGGTCCGTTCGTCGAACAGCGCGGGGTCGTACGCCAGGTCGAAGGCGAGCTGTCCGCTCAGGTGGGCGCGCAGGCACCAGGGGAAGGTGGTGGCGTCGTCGGCGCGCACCTCGACCACCCGCACGCCGGTGCGGTCCGCGGCCGACTCGTCGACGGGGTAGTTCTCGAACACCACCATGCTGTCGAACAGCGGCTCCCCGGCGGACAGTTCGCTCAGGCCCTGGATCCGGGGCAGCGCCAGGTGGTCGTGCCGGCGGCCGTCGCTCTGCCGGTCCTGGAGGTCCCGCAGCCAGGGCCGCACGCCGCCGGAGGGCAGCTCGACCCGGCACGGCACGGTGTTGATGAACAGGCCGATCATCGTCTCCACGCCGGGCAGTTCGGCCGGCCGCCCGGAGACGGTGGTGCCGAAGACCACGTCCTCGGTGCCGCCGTAACGGGCGAGCAGCAGCGCCCAGGCGCCCTCGACCACGGTGTTGACGGTCAGCCCGGCCGCGGCGGCGTTCTCCCGCAGCCGCGCGGAGAGCGCCTCGTCGAGGACGCGGTGGACGGCGGCGGTGGCCCGGGCCCGGTGCGCGCCGGCGGGCCGGCGGTCGTAGGGCAGCGCGGTCCGGTCGGTGAACCCGGCCAGGGCGCCGCTCCAGTGGTCCTCGGCGGCCTGCTCGTCCTGTTCGCGCAGCCAGGCCAGGAAGTCCGCGAAGGGGCGGCGGACCGGGCGGGGCGCCTGCGGGCCGCCGGTCAGCGCGGCGTACTCCTCGCACACCTCGGTGAGCAGCTGTCCGGTGCTCCAGCCGTCCAGGATCACGTGGTGGGTGGACCAGAGCAGCAACACCTCCTCGCCGGGCAGCGCGGCCAGGGCCAGCCGGCTGAGCGGCGCGGTGCCCAGGTCCATCCCGGCGGCCCGCTCCTCGGCGAGCAGCCGCTCGGTCTCCTCGGCGCGCTGTCCGGCCGTCAGCGTGCGCCAGTCCAGGTGGCGCACGGGCAGGGCGGCGCGGCGCGCGACCAGCTGGACGGGGTGCGGCAGGCCGCGCCAGTGCACGGAGGTGCGCAGCGCCGGGGTGCGGTCGACGACCCGCTGCCAGGCGGCGGCGAAGGCCGCCGGGTCGGCGACGCCGGCCAGCCGCACGGCGATCCGGTCCACGTAGGCGCCGTCCTGGTCGACCAGGCCGTGGAAGAGCATGCCGGACTGCAGGGGGGTGAGCGGCAGCACGTCCTCGGCCTCGCGGCCGTCCCCGACCAGGTGGTCCAGCCGCTCCTGGTCGAGGCCGGCCAGCGGGAAGTCGGACGGGGTGCGGCCGCCGGCGCCGGGGCTCGCGCAGTGCTCGGCCAGCTCGCGCAGCGCCTGGAGGGTCTGCTCGGCGAGGGCGCGGACGGTGGCCTCGCCGTAGCGGGCCGCGGGGTAGGTCCAGCCCAGTTCGAGCCGGCCGTCCTGGACCGCCCCGATGACGTCCAGCAGGTAGGGGCGGGGCTCGTCGGGGTCGGTGTCGCGCCCGGCCGGGGGCAGCGAGCCGCGCAGCAGCCCGTCCGCGGCGGTGCCGCGGGTGTCCCACTGGCCGTGGTAGTTGAAGCCGATCTGCGGCAGGGCCGCGTCGGCCGGCAGGGCGGAGGTGTGGAGGTGGCGCAGGGCGCCGTGGCTGAGTCCGCGCAGCGGGACGGCGCGCAGCTGTTCCTTGACCGAGCGCAGGGTGTCGTGCCAGCCGGCCTCGGGGTCGACGCGCAGGGCGAGCGGGAACTCGGCGGTGAACCAGCCGACGGTCCGGGAGAGGTCCTGGTCGGCGAAGAGGTCCTCGCGGCCGTGGCCCTCCACCCCGATCAGTACGGAGTCGCGGCCGCACCAGCGGGCCAGGGTGCGGCCCAGCGCGCTGAGCAGGACGTCGTTGACCTGGGTGCGGTAGACCTCCGGGACGCGCCGCAGCAGGGCCTCGGTGGTCGGCTCGTCCAGGGTGACGGTGACGGTGGCGGCGGTGCCGTGGGTGTTGGGGCTGCCGGGCCGCCCGGCGGGCAGGTCTGCCGGGGCCTCGCCGGTGCGGGTCCAGTACGCGGTGTCGCCGTCCAGGGCGCCGGAGCGGGTGTGCCGCTCCAGCCGGGTGGCCCACCGGGTGTAGGAGGTGCCCGGCTCGGGCAGCCGGACGGGTGCGCCGGTGCGGGCGGCGCGGTAGGCCGCTTCGAGGTCGGCCAGCAGGATGCGCCAGGAGACGCCGTCCACGGCCAGGTGGTGGATCGTCAGCACGAGCTGGCCCTCGCCGCGGTGCGGGCCGCCGTCGCCGGCGCCGTCGAAGAACAGGGCGCGCAGCATCCGGCCCTCGAGCGGGTCGAGGGAGCGCTGGGCCTCCTCCGCGGCCTGCTGCACCTGGGCCTCGACGGCGGCCGGGTGGCGGGTGAAGACGCCGTCCGGTGCCTGCTCCAGGACCTCCTGGTGCCAGCCCGACTCGCCGTGGCCGAAGCGGGTGCGCAGCGCCGGGTGGTGCTCCACCAGGGCGAGCACCGCGCTGCGCAGGGCCGCCGGGTCGGTGTCCGGGGCCAGCGCGAGGCGCTGGGTCATGGTGAAGCGCAGTGCCTCGCCGGGCCGGCGGCCGTCCAGGTACCAGTGCTGGATCGGGGTGAGCGGAGCCTCGGTGGGTTCGGCTTCCCCGCCGGCCGTCGCCGGATCGGACGGCTCCCCCGCGCACAGGGCGAGTTCGGCGACGTTCTGGTAGCGGAAGACGTCCTTGGTGGTGAGGGCGAGTCCGGCGGCGCGGGCCCGGGAGACGATCTGGATGCTGAGGATGGAGTCGCCGCCGAGGGCGAAGAAGTTGTCCCGGGCGCCGACCCGCTCCACGCCCAGCACCTCGGCCCAGATCGCGGCGAGCCGTTCCTCGGTGCCGGGGCGGGGGGCGACGTACGCGGTGGTGCGGTCCGGCTGGGCGGGCGGGGCGGGCAGGGCCCGCCGGTCGGTCTTGCCGCTGGTGGTGCGCGGGATGCGGGCCAGCGGGACGAAGGCGGTGGGCACCAGGTGGTCGGGCAGGGTGCGCCGCAGCCAGGCCCGCAGCTCCTCGGCGGGCGGCACCCGGTCGCCGGCCGGCACCGGGTAGCCGACCAGCAGGGTCCGGCCGCCCTGTTCACGGGCGGCGACGGCGCAGTCCGCCAGGCCCGGGTGGGTCAGCAGGGCGGCCTCCACCTCGCCGGGCTCGATCCGGAAGCCCCGGATCTTGACCTGCTCGTCGGCCCGGCCGAGGAACTCCAGCTGTCCTTCGGCGTCCCAGCGGGCGAGGTCCCCGGTGCGGTACATCCGGGTGCCGGGCGGCCCGTACGGGTCGGCGAGGAAGCGGGTGGCGGTCAGCCCGGGCCGGCCCAGGTAGCCGCGCGCGACCTGCTCGCCGGCCAGGTAGAGCTCCCCCGGCATGCCGGGCGGCACCGGGCGCAGCGCGCCGTCGAGCACGTAGGCGGTGGTGTTGCGGCCCGGCCGGCCGATCACCGGGCGCTCGGGGTGGTCCGCGCAGCGGGCGTAGGCGGAGTCGACGGTGCACTCGGTGGGCCCGTACAGGTTGTAGGTGCTGATGCCGAACTCGGCCTGTGCCGCGCACAGTTCGCGCCAGGTGGCGGCCGGGACCGCCTCGCCGCCGAGCTGCAGCAGCCGGGGGTGGTGGGCGGCGGGGCCGAGGAGTCCGGCGGCGGTGAGTTCGCGCAGGAAGGAGGGGGTGACGTTGACGACGTCGAGGCGCTGTTCGACGATCCGGGCGCAGAAGGCCTGCGGGTCCAGCCGGACGTCCTCGTCGATCAGGTGGAGCTCCTGGCCGCAGACCAGCAGCAGCGGGCCCTCCCAGCTGGTGTCGAAGGAGAGGGACGCGCTGAGGGCGACCTTCAGCCGGCTGCCGTCGGCGGTGTGCGGGACGAGCATCCCCTCCCGGTGGTCGCGGCAGAGGTTGACCAGCTGGCGGTGCTCGACGAGCACGCCCTTGGGGCGGCCGGTGGAGCCGGAGGTGTGGATCAGGTAGGCGGCGTGCCCCGGCAGCAGCGGGGCGGTCCGCTCGGCGTCGGTCAGGTCGTGGCCGGGCAGGGCCTCCCAGGGCACCTCGCGCAGGGCCTGCTCGGTCAGCACCGTCCGGGGCCGGGTGTCGTCGAGCAGCAGGGCGGCCCGCTCCTCGGGCAGGTCCGGGTCGACGAACTGGAGGACGGCGCCGGCCTTTAGCACCCCGAACAGCGCCACCAGCAGGTCGGAGGTGCGCGGCAGCCGGACCGCGACCACCTGCTCCGGGCCGGCGCCGAGGGCCGCCAGGTGGCGGGCGAGGCGGTTGGCCCGGGCGTTGAGGGTGGCGAAGTCCAGGGTGGCGTCGCGGGCGACCAGCGCGGTGGCGTCGGGGGTGCGGGCGGCCTGCTCCTCGAACAGGGCGGTGAAGGTGGTGTCGGGCCCGGGCAGCGGCTCGCCCCGGCCCTGCCGCAGCACTCGTCTCCGCTCCTGCTCGGTCATCAGCGGCAGCGCCCCGACGGCCGTTCCGGGTGCCTCGGCGACGGCCGCCAGCAGGGTGGTCAGCCGCTCGGCGAGCTGTTCGGCGGTCCGGGCGTCGAACAGTCCGGTGCTGTACTCCAGGTAGCCGGTCAGGCCGCCGTCGTGCTCGGCGAAGTCGAAGGAGAGGTCGAAGGTGGCGTTGCGGACGGGCGGGGTGACGGGTTCCACCGTCAGCCCGGGCAGCCGGGGTGCCTCGGCGCCGAGGTTGTGCAGCGCCACCATCACCTGGAACAGCGGGGTGCGGCTGGTGTCGCGCTCCGGCTGGAGGACGTCCACCAGCCGTTCGAAGGGCACCTCCTGGTGGGCCATGGCGTCCAGCACGGTGGCCTGCGCGGCGGTCAGCAGCTCGTGGAAGGCCAGGTCCGGGCGGATGTCGCCGCGCAGCACCAGGGTGTTGACGAACATGCCGACCACGTCGTGGAGTTCGCCCTGCTCGCGGCCGGAGGTGACGGTGCCGACGGCGATGTCCGTCTGCCCGGACCAGCGGGCCAGCAGCACCTGGCAGGCGGCCAGCAGGACGGTGTAGAGGGTACCGTCGGCCTCCCGGCCGCGTTCGCGCAGACGGGAGGTCAGTTCGGCGGGCAGCGTGAAGGTGACCAGCGCGCCCTCCCGGGTGCGCACCGCCGGGCGCGGCCGGTCGGTGGGCAGCTCCAGCGGGGCGAGGCCCTCCAGGGCCCGGCGCCAGTGGTCGAGGTCGGCCTCGGCGGCGGCGGTACGGGTGCGCTGCCAGGCCGCGTAGTCGCTGTACCGGACGGGCGGCACGGGAAGCCGCGGGGGCCGGCCTTCGAGGGCGGCGGCGTACAGCTCGCCGAGGTCGCGGCCCAGCACGCCCATCGACCAGCCGTCGGTGGCGATGTGGTGCACGGCCAGGGCGAGGACGTGCTCGTCGGCGGCCGTCCGGGCCAGGCGGGCGCGCAGCACCGGGCCGGCTTCGAGGTCGAAGGGGGTGGCGGCGATCCGCTCCAGATGGGCGTCCAGGTCCGCCGGCGGGACGTCCTCGCAGGGCAGTTCGACGGGGTGCGGCGGCCGCACCACCTGCCGGGCCCGGCCGTCCCGTTCGGCGTAGGTGGTCCGCAGCGCCTCGTGCCGCTCGGCCAGGGCGTCGAGGGCACCGCCCAGCGCCTCCCGGTCGAGGCTTCCGCGCAGGCGCAGCACGGACAGCGAGGTGTACTCGGTGCTGCCGGGTTCGAAGCGGTCGAGGAACCAGAGCCGCTGCTGGGCGTAGGAGAGCGGCGCCTCGGCGGCCGGGTCGGCGGCGGGGATGACGGTCCGTTCGGTGCCCGGGCCGGGTTCGCCGAGTGCCTCGGCGAGGTCGGCGAGCACGGGGTGGGTGAACAGCAGCCGGGGCGAGAGGTCGGCGGAGCCGAAGGCGGCGCGCAGCCGGGCGGTGACCCGTACGGCGAGGATGGAGTCCCCGCCGAGGGCGAAGAAGTCGTCCTCGGCACCGATCTCCCCGGTGTCCAGGACCTCCGTCCAGGCCTCGGCGACCAGGCGCTCGGCGGGGGTGCGGGGAGCGGTGCGCTCGCGCCCGGCGGCGAAGCCGTCCGGGCCCGGCATCGGCAGGGCGCGCCGGTCGAGCTTGCCGTTGGGGGTGAGCGGCAGGGCGGCCAGCGGGACGTAGGCGGCGGGCACCAGGTAGGCGGGCAGCAGCCGTTCCAGGTGGGCGCGCAGGTCGGCGGCGCTCGGGGGCGCCTGCGGGTCGTCGCCGACGACGTGGGCGACCAGCCGGCGGGTTCCGGCCGCGTCCTGGTAGACGCCGACGGTGGCCAGGCCCACGCCCGGGTGGGTCTGGAGGGCGGCCTCGATCTCGCCGGGTTCGATCCGGTAGCCGCGGATCTTGACCTGCTGGTCGGCGCGGCCCAGGTAGCGCAGGGTGCCGTCGGCCTGCCAGCGGGCCCGGTCGCCGGTGCGGTACATCCGGGTGCCGGGGGCGCCGAACGGGTCGGCGAGGAAGCGGGTGGCGGTCAGGCCGGGCCGGTTGAGGTAGCCGCGGGCCAGTCCCTCGCCCGCCACGTACAGTTCGCCGACCGCGCCCGGGGGCACCGGGGCCAGGTCGTCGTCGAGCACGTACAACCGCAGGTCGGCGATGCCGGTGCCGATCGGGCCGGGGCCGCCGGCGGTGGCGGTGGCGCGGTCCAGGGCGGTGTGGGTGACGTGCACCGTGGTCTCGGTGATGCCGTACATGTTCACCAGGCGCGGCGCGTCCTCGGGGTGGCGCCCGTACCAGTCCGCGAGCCGGGTGACGTCCAGCGCCTCGCCGCCGAAGACCACCGTGCGCAGCGCCAACCGGGCGGAGACGTCCGGGTGCTGGGCGTCGGCGCGGGCCAGCTGGTGGAAGGCGGACGGGGTCTGGTTGAGGACGGTGACCTGCTCGTCGGCGAGCAGCCGCAGGAAGTCCTCCGGGGAGCGGGCGGTGTCCTCGGGCACCACCACCAGCCGGCCGCCGTGCAGCAGCGGGCCCCACAGCTCCCAGACCGAGAAGTCGAAGGTGTAGGAGTGGAAGAGCGTCCAGACGTCCTCGGTGCCGAAGCCGAACAGCTCCCGGGTCTGCTCGAACAGCCGCACCACGTTGGCGTGCGGCACCACGACGCCCTTGGGGCGGCCGGTGGAGCCGGAGGTGTAGATGGCGTAGGCCGGGCTGTCGGGCAGCGGTCGGTGGCCGGAGCCTCCCCCGGAGCCTCCCCCGGTGCCTCTCCCGCCGCCCAGCGGTCCGGCCGGTCGCCGGGCCAGGTCGGCGCGCACCCCGGGGTCGGCCAGGACGAGGACGGGGAGGTCGACGCCGGTCGGCTCCTGCGGGGCCGCCAGGGTCACCAGGGCCACCGGGGCGGCGTCGCGCAGCAGTTCGGCTCGGCGCTCGGCGGGCAGGTTCGGGTCGAGCGGCAGGTAGGCCGCGCCGGTCTTGAGGACGGCGAGGACGGCCACCACCAGCTCGGCGGTACGGGGCAGCGCGAGGGCGACGTACCGCTCGGGGCCGGCGCCGAACTCGGCCAGCCGGTGGGCGAGCCGGTCCGCCCGGGCGTCCAGCCCGGCGTAGTCGAGGTGCTCCCCGCCGCAGGTCACGGCCACGGCGCCCGGGGTGCGGGCGGCCTGCTCCTCGAAGAGCTCGACCAGGTTGCGCCCGGGCCGGCCCTGGGCGGTGCCGTTCCAGTCGACCAGCAGCCGGCGCCGCTCCTCGGCGGTGGTCCAGGCCAGCGCGCGCAGCGGGCGGTCCAGTCCGGCGGCCAGCTCGGTGAGCAGCAGGCACAGCCGCTCGGCGAGGCCGCGCACGGTCGCGGCGTCGAACAGCTCCGGGTCATAGGCGAGGTCGAAGCCGACCTGCCCTCCCTGGTAGGCGCGCAGCACCAGCGGGAAGTTGGTGGCGTCCCGGGAGGAGACCTCGACCAGGCGCACGCCGGTGCCGGCGGCCCGGGCGTCGTCGAAGGGGTAGTTCTCGAAGGCGACGATGCTGTCGAACAGCGCGCTGCCGGACGGGACGTCGCTGAAGCCGGTGAGTTCGGCGAGCGAGACCGCCGAGTGCCGACGGGCCTCGGCCTGGTCGTCCTGGAGTTCCCGCAGCCAGTCGGCGGCGGTGCGGGCGCCGTCCACCCGGACGCGGGTGGGCAGGGTGTTGATGAACATGCCGATCATCGACTCGACGCCGGGCAGTTCCTCGGGCCGGCCGGAGACGGTGGTGCCGAACAGCACGTCCGGCTCGCCGCTGTAGCGGGACAGCAGCAGCGCCCAGGCTCCCTGCACCACGGTGCCCAGGGTCAGCCCGGCGGTGCGCGCGGTGCGGGCGAGCCGCTCGGAGGCCCGCTCGGACAGGGCGGCGCTGTGGGTGCCGGCCGAGCGGGCCCGGTGGGCCTCGCGCCGGACGCGGTCGGCGGGCAGCGGGGTGGCGGTGGCGAACCCGTCCAGGACGGAGCGCCAGTGGGCCCGGGCGGCCTCGGCGTCCTGCCCGGCGAGCCAGTGCACGTAGTCGGCGAAGGGCCGGCGCACCGCCGGGGTGGGCGCGCCGCCGGTGGTGAGCGCCGCGTACTCGGCGAACACGTCGGTGAGCACCTGGGCGAGGCTCCAGCCGTCCAGGATCAGGTGGTGGGAGGTCCACAGCAGTTGGAGCCGGGCCTCGGGCAGCCGGACCAGGGTGAGCCGGGTGAGCGGGGCGGTGGCGATGTCCAGGCCGAGGGCGAGGTCCTCGGCGCGCAGCCGGGCCAGCCGGTCGGCGCGCTCGGCCGGGTCGACGGCCCGCAGGTCCAGGTGGGTCACCGGCAGCCGGACGCCCCGGCGCACCACCTGGAGCGGGGCGGGGACGCCCTCCCAGACCACCGAGGTGCGCAGCGCGGGTGTGCGGTCGGCGACCCGCTGCCAGGCCAGGGCGAGGGCGTGCGGGTCGGTGACGCCCTCCAGCAGCAGGGCGGCCTGGTCCAGGTAGACGTCGTCCTCGCCGCCGACCAGGCGGTGGAAGAGCATGCCCTCCTGGAGCGGGGTGAGCGGCAGCAGGTCCGTCACGTCCCGGCCGTCGCCGACGAGCCGGTCCAGCGCGGTCTGGTCCAGGCCGGCCAGCGGGAAGTCGGAGGGGGTGCGGCCGCCCGCGCCGGGGCGGGCGCAGTGCTCGACGATGGAGTGCAGGGCGGTGGTCACGCCCTCGGCCAGGCGCCGGACGGTGTCGGCCCGGTGGACCACCTCGCTGTAGTGCCAGGTGAGTTCCAGCTCGCCGTCGGCGACCACGGCGGAGACGTCGAGCAGGTGGGCCGGCGGCTCGTCCGCGGCGAGGTCCCGACCCGGGGCCTGCCCGGCGGGGGCGAAGTCGCCGGCCTCGGGGGCGGTCCACTGGCCGTGGTAGTTGAAGCAGACCTGCGGCAGCGGGACGTCCCGCAGGGCGTCGGCGCCGGGGGCCGGCGAACCGAGCCGGGCGAGGGCCTCGTAGCCGAGGCCGCGGCGGGGCACGGCGCGCAGCCGCTCCTTGACCTGCTTGAGGGTGGCGGCCCAGTCGGGGGCGTCGGCGGGGCCGGCCGGGGTGAGGGTGACGGGGTACTGGGTGGTGAACCAGCCGACCGTGCGGGAGAGGTCGAGGTCCTCGAAGAGGTCCTCGCGGCCGTGGCCCTCCAGGGCGACGGTGACGCTTCCGGTGCCGGTCCAGTCGGCGAGGGCCCGGCCCAGCGCGCTGAGCAGCACGTCGTTGACCTGGGTGCGGTAGACCTCGGGGACCTTGCGCAGCAGCGCCTCGGTGGTGGCCCGGTCGAGTCTGCTGCGCAGGGTGCGCACCGAGCCGGCCGTGGGGGTGCCGGGCAGGTCGACGGGCAGCGGCGCGGCGGGGACGGCGGTCTCCGCGGTCCAGTACGGCAGGTCCCGGTCCAGGCCGCCGGAGCGGACGAGCGCGGCGAGCCGGTGGGCCCAGTCGGTGAACGCGGTGGGCTCGGGCGCGGGTTCGGGGGTGCCGCCCGCGGCGGCCCGCCGGTAGGCCTCGGGCAGGTCGGCGAGCAGCACCCGCCAGGAGACGCTGTCCACGGCGAGGTGGTGGGCGGTCAGGAACAGCTGGGGCCGGGCCCCGTCGGCGGTGCGGAACAGGACGGCGCGCAGCAGGGTGCCGGTGGCCGGGTCCAGTTCGGCGCGGGCGGCCTCGGCGGCCTCCGTCCGGTCCGTGCCCGGGTCGAGGACGGTCAGCAGCCCTCCGGCGTCCGCGACCGGCTCCTGCTGCCACCCGGCCCCGGCGCGGGTGAAGCGGGTGCGCAGCGCGGGGTGGGCGGCCACCAGGGCGGTCAGCGCCCGGGCCAGGGCCGGTTCGTCCGTCTCGTACGGCAGGTCGAGCAGCATCGACATGGTGAAGTGGGGCAGCGGGCCGTGGGCGGCCAGGAACCACTCCTGGACGGGGGTGAGCGGGGCGGGCCCCTCCTCCCCGCGCCGTTCGACGGCGGCCCGTTCGACGGCGGCCAGGTCGCCGGCGGTGCGGGCGGCGGCGGCCAGGTCGGCGACGGTCTGGTGGCGGAAGACGTCCTGGGAGCCGATCCGCAGGCCTTCGGCGCGGGCCCGGGAGACGGCCTGGATGCTCAGGATCGAGTCACCACCGAGTTCGAAGAAGTTGTCGGTGACGCCGACCCTGGGCACGCCGAGCACCTCGGCCCAGATCGCGGCGAGGGTCTCCTCCTCCGGCGTGCGCGGGGCGACGTACTCCCCCTCCCGGCCTTCCGTCTCGGGGGCGGGCAGGGCGCGGCGGTCGAGCTTGCCGCTGGTGCCGAGCGGCAGCGCGTCGAGCACGGTGAAGGAGGACGGCACCAGGTGGTCGGGCAGCACCCGGCGCAGGGCCGCGCGCAGTTCGGCGAAGGGCCGCCGGTCGGCGCCGTCGGCGAACACCAGGTAGGCGGCCAGCCGGTTCTGCCCGTGGGCGTCGGGGACGGCGACCACGGCGGCCGCGGCGACCTCCGGCAGGTCGAGCAGGGCGGCCTCGATCTCGCCGGGTTCGATCCGGTGGCCGCGCACCTTGACCTGGTCGTCGGCGCGCCCGAGGTACTCCAGGCGCCCGTCGGCGGTCCAGCGGGCGAGGTCGCCGGTGCGGTACATCCGGCTGCCGGGCGGGCCGTACGGGTCGGCGGTGAACCGGGCGGCGGTCGGCCCCGGGCGGCCGGCGTAGCCGCGGGCGACCTGCTCGCCGGCCAGGTGGAGTTCGCCGCTCACCCCGGGCGGCACCGGCTGGAGCCGCCCGTCCAGGACGTAGGCGCGGACGTTGGGCAGCGGACGGCCCACCAGGGGCCGGTCCCCGGCGTCGATCCGGCAGGCGAGCGCGTCGACGGTGCACTCGGTGGGGCCGTAGTAGTTGTAGGCGGCCACCTCGGGGCGGGCGGCGAGCTCGCGCCAGAGCCGGGGGGCGACGGCCTCGCCGCCGAGCATCAGCACCCGGGGGCGGTGGCGGGGGTCGTCGAGCAGCCCGGCGGGCAGCAGCTGGCGCAGGTAGGAGGGGGTGAGGTCGAGGAAGTCGATCCGGTGGCGCACGACGTACTCGACCAGGGCGGCCGGGTCCATCCGGGTGGTCTCGTCGACCAGGTGCAGCGGGTGGCCGTCGGCCAGCAGCAGCAGGCCCTCCAGCGAGGTGTCGAAGGAGAAGGAGGCGGTCAGCGCGACGTTCAGCGCTCCGCCGCCGGCGTCGGCGACGAAGCCGGCCCGGTGGGCGGCGAGCAGGTGGGCCAGGGCGCGGTGCGGGACGGTGACGCCCTTGGGGCGGCCGGTGGAGCCGGAGGTGTAGAGCACGTACGCGGTGGAGTCCGGGTCCGGCGGCGGGAGCGGGCCGGTGTCGCCGGGGTCGGTGTCCGCCAGGGCGCGCAGGGTCTCCTCGTCCAGCAGCAGGGCCGGGCGGGCGTCCTCCAGCAGGTAGCGCACGCGCTCCTCGGGCAGTGCCGGGTCCAGCGGCAGGTAGCCGGCGCCGGCCTTCCAGACCGCGAGGACGGCCACCACCAGCTCGGCGGTGCGCGGCAGCCGCAGCGCGACCAGCCGCTCGGGGCCCGCGCCGCGGGCGACCAGCCGGCGGGCGAGCCGTTCGGCGCGGGCGTCGAGGGTCGCGTAGTCGAGCCGCTCCTCCCCCGCGACCAGGGCCGGGGCGTGCGGGGTCAGTTCGGCCCGGCGGCGGAACAGTTCGGGGTGGGTCACGGCGTCGACGGGCAGCGCGGCACCGTTCCAGTCCCGGGTGACCCGCTCGGTCTCCCGCGCGGAGAGCAGCGGCAGGGTGGCCAGCGGGCGGTCCGGTTCGGCGACGGCGCCCTCGAGCAGCCGCAGCAGCTGGTCGGCCGTCCGGCGGGCGGTGGGGGCGTCGAAGAGGTCGGCTCGGTACTCCAGGACGCCGGTGAGCGCCTCGCCGTCCGGGACGAACTCCACGCTGAGGTCGAAGGTGGCGGCCTGCCGGGGCACGGTGACCGGGGCGGTGGCGAGCCCGTGCGGGTCGCCGGCCGCGGGCGGGGCGGGGTGCAGCAGGACCAGGACGTCGAACAGCGGGTTGCGGCCGGCCTCGCGGGGCGCGCCGACCGCCTCGACGAGCCGCTCGAAGGGCGTGTCACCGTGGGCGAGGGCGTCGTTGCCGGTCTCGGTGGCGGCCGCGAGCAGCTCGCGGAAGGAGGCGTCGGACGCCACCCGGGTGCGCAGCACCACGGTGTTGACGAAGCAGCCGACGGCCCGTTCCAGCTCGGTGCGGGTGCGGCCGGCCATCAGGGAGCCGACGGTGACGTCCTCCTGGCCGGACCAGCGGGCCAGCAGCGCCTGGGTGCCGGCCACCAGCGCGGTGTTGAGGGTGCCCTGCCGTTCGGCCGCGAGTGCGCGCAGCCGGGCGGTGAGCGGCGCGGGGACGGTGAAGGTGTGCAGGGCGCCGGGGCCGGCCTCCTCACCGCGCCGCGGGTGGTCCAGCGGCAGGTCGGGCGGCACCGCGCCGACCAGCTTCTCCTTCCAGTGGGCGAGCTGCCGCTCCAGCCGGTCGCCAGCGAGGTGCTCGCGCTGCCACACCGCGAAGTCCGGGTACTGGGCGGCGACTTCGGGCAGCTCGGGTTCGGCGCCGCGGGCCAGGGCGTCGTAGGCGGTGCACAGCTCGTCCAGGACGACGCCCATCGACCAGCCGTCGGTGACGATGTGGTGGGCGGTCAGCTGCAGCACGTGGGCGTGCGGGGCCTCGGCCACCAGCAGGGCTCGCAGCAGCGGGCCCCGCGCGAGGTCGAAGGGCCGGGAGTACTCCTGGAGCAGGATCGCGTCCAGGCTCTCGTCGTCGGACGGCGAGCGGACCGGCAGCTCCACCGGCCCGGCGGCCTGGACGGTCGGCACCGGCCGGCCGTCGTCCTCCGCGAAGGTGGTGCGCAGCGCCTCGTGGCGCGCCACCACGGCGGTCAGTGCCGCGGCGAGCGCCGTGCGGTCCAGGGCTCCGGTGAACCGCAGGGCGACGGCGCTGTTGTAGCGCGGATCGCCGGGGCGCAGCCGGTCCAGGAACCAGAGCCGCTGCTGGACGAAGGAGGGCGGCAGCGGACGGCTGCGGTCGGCGCGCGGGATGGCCCGTTCGGCCGCGGCCTGGGTGCCGCCGGCCCGGCCGGCCAGCCGCTGCCGCAGGGCCTCGCGCAGGTCGGCGGGCAGGGCGGCGGCGCGGTCTCGCTTCGAAGGCGTCGAAGGCGTCATGGTCGTCGGCTCCTCACCGTTCGTCATCGTCGGGGCTGCCGGAGGCGGCGGCTTCGTCGGGGCCGCCCAGTGCGGCGGTTTCGAGTTCGCTGAGCACCAGGTCCTCCACCAGGTCGGCCAGGGCGGCCACGGTGCGGGAGACCAGTACGTCGCGGGGGGTGAGCGTGACGCCGAAGGCATCGTTGGCCCGGGAGGCGATCAGCAGGGCGCGCATGGAGTCGCCGCCGAGCCGGAAGAAGTCGTCGGTGGCGCCGACGGCGGTGTGCAGGGCCTCGGTCCAGATCTCCGCCACCGCCTCCTCGGTGGGGGTGCGGGGTTCGACCCGCTCGGCCGGTCCGGCCTCCTCCGGTGCGGGGGCGGGCAGGGCGGCGCGGTCGGTCTTGCCGCTCGCGGTGAGCGGGAAGCGTTCCAGCACCGCGAAGGCGGAGGGGACCATGTGGCCGGGCAGCGAGCGGGCGGCCAGCGCGCGCAGTTCGGCGCCGGTGGGCGGTTCGGCGTCGGGCGCGGCCAGCAGGTGGGCGACCAGCCGGGGCAGCCCGGGCTCGTCCTCCCGGATGCTCACCACGGCGTCCAGGACGGCCGGGTGGCGCGCCAGCACGGCCTCCACCTCGCCCGCCTCGATCCGGTGGCCGCGCAGCTTGAGCTGGTGGTCGGTGCGGCCCAGGTAGTGCAGTTCGCCGTGGCGGTCGCGGCGCACCAGGTCCCCGGTGCGGTACATCCGGCCGCCGGGCGGGCCGTACGGGTCGGCGGTGAAGCGGGTGGCGGTCAGGCCGGGGCGGCCGAGGTAGCCGCGGGCCAGGGCCGGTCCGCTCAGCCACAGTTCGCCGGGGACGCCGTCGGGCACCGGTCGCAGCCGGGCGTCCAGCACGTACGCGCCGGTGGCGGGCAGCGGGCGGCCGATCGGCGGGGCGGCGCCGTCCGCGGTCAGCGGCGCGGACCAGGTGGCGACGACGGTGGCCTCGGTGGGGCCGTAGGAGTTGACCATCCGGTGGTGCGGGGCCCAGCGGGCGACCAGGTCGGCGCCGCAGGCCTCCGCCCCGACGATCAGCGTCTTCAGGGCGGGCAGGCTGCCGGGGGTGTCGGCCGGCAGGGTGGCGAGGGCGGCGGGCGGCAGCAGGGTGTGGGTGATCCGCTCCGCCCGGAGCAGCCCGGCCAGCTGGGCGCCGAGCAGGGGGCCGGGTTCGGGCACCACCAGCCGGGCTCCGTGCGGCAGGGCCAGGCAGAGTTCGAGCACCGAGGCGTCGAAGCTGGGGGTGGCGAAGGCCAGCACCCGGTCCCCGGGGGCCGCCCGGTAGTGCTCGGCCTCGGCGGCGGCGAAGGCCGCGAGTCCGCGGTGGGTGACGACGACGCCCTTGGGGGCGCCGGTGGAGCCGGAGGTGAAGATGACGTAGGCGGGGTCGTCCGGGTCGAGCGGGCGGGTCCGGTCGGCGTCGGTGGGGCGGTGGCCCGGGGCGCCGTCCGGCTCGGCGGCGAGGAGGCCGGCGACCTCCTTGGCGTCCAGGGTCAGGGCGGGCGCCGCGTCGCGCAGCATCGCCTCGATCCGTTCCTCGGGGTAGTGCGGGTCGACGGGCAGGAAGGCGGCTCCGGTCTTCGCCACCGCCAGTTCGGCGAGCACCGTGTCGGCCGAGCGGGGCAGCAGCAGGGCGACGATCTCCCCGGGGCCCGCGCCGCGCGCGATCAGCCGGTGGGCCAGCCGGTTGGCGTGCGCCTCGGCCTCGGCGAAGGTCAGCTCCAGGCCGGCGGCGCTCAGGGCGACGGCCTGCGGCCACTGGTCGACGGCGGCCTCGACCAGCGCGGGCAGGGTCGCCGGGGGCACCGGGGCGAGCGCCGGGCGGGCCGGGCCGTGCAGCAGCCGCTCGTGTTCGCCGGGCGGCAGCAGGTCGAGTTCGTCCAGCGGGGTGGTGCCGTCCGAATCGGCCAGCGCCGACAGGGTGTGCAGCAGTTGGTCGGCGAGGCGCCCGGCGGTCTCCCGGTCGAGGAAGCGGGGGTCGTGGCCGAGTTCCACGGCGAGCCGCTCGCCGGGCGAGACGACCACGGTGAGCGGGTAGTTGGTGGCCTCCCGGGCGTCCAGTTCACGCACCAGCAGGCCGTGGGCACCGGCCGTGGCGTCGCCCACCGGATAGTTCTCGAAGACCACCAGGCTGTCGAACAGCTCGGTGCCCGGGGGGACCTGGCTCAGCCCGTGCATCCGGGCCAGCGGCAGGTGGTCGAAGCGGCGGTCCTCGGCCTGCTCCTCCTGGAGGGTGCGCAGCCAGTCGGCACAGGGCAGCCCGCCGTCGACGGCGACCCGGGCGGGCAGGGTGGTGATGAACAGGCCGACGATCCCGTCGGAGCCGGCCAGGTCGGCGGGCCGGCCGGAGACGGTGGTGCCGAAGCAGACCCGCTGCTCGCCGCTCCAGCGCGAGAGCAGCAGCGCCCAGGCGCCCTGCACCACGGTGTTGAGGGTGAGGCGGTGGCGGCGGGCGAACTCCTGGAGCCGCCCGGTCCGTTCCTCGTCCAGCCGGTGCGAGAGCCACTGCCCTGAGCGGGCCGTGTCGCCCTGGGCGGGCCGGCGGTCGTAGGGCAGCGCGGTGGGGGCGGAGAGGTCGGCCAGGACGCCCTGCCAGTGCTCGACGGCGGCGCCGGTGTCACGGGCGGCGAGCCAGCCGACGTAGTCGGCGAAGGGCCGGCGCTCGGGCAGCTCGGGCCGCTCGCCCCGGGCGAGGGCGGCGTGGGCGGCCAGCACGTCCGCGAGGACGTGGAAGACGCTCCAGCCGTCCAGCAGCACGTGGTGGAAGGCCCAGACCACGCGGACCGCGTCCGGCCCGAGCCGGATCAGGTCGAGCCGCAGCAGCGGGGCCCGGTCCAGGGGCATCGGGTGGGCCCGGCGCCCGGCGAGCAGTTCCTCCAGCCGGGCTTCGCGCTCCGGCGCGCCCAGGTCGCTCCAGTCGTGCTGGGCGACCGGGAGCGTCGCCTGCCGGTGGACCAGCTGGAGCGGCACCGGGACGTCGCGCAGCGCCACCGAGGTGCGCAGCACCGGGGTGCGGTCGACGACGTGCTGCCAGGCGGCGGCCAGCAGGCCCGGGTCGCGGGCGCCGTCCAGCACGAAGGTGATCTGCTCGACGTACAGGCCGTGTTCGGCCTCGTCGAGGCCGTGCACCACCATGCCGGTCTGGGTGGGGGTGAGCGGCTGGATCTGCGTCACCTCCCGTCCGGTGCCGGCCAGCCGGTCGACGGCGGCCTGGTCCAGGCCGGCCAGCGGGAAGTCGGAGGGGGTGCGGCCGCCGGCGCCGGGTTCGGCGCAGTGGCGGACGATCTCCCGCAGCTCGTCCAGCAGTTCGGCGGCCAGCCGGGCGATCGTCGCGCCGTGGTGCACCTCGCGGGAGTAGGACCAGGTGAAGGAGAGCCGGCCCTCGGCGACCCGGCCGAGCACGTCCAGCAGGTGGGGGCGGTGGGCGGCGCGGTCCATGCCGCCGGTGAGCGGGCCGGCCGGGGCGTGCAGCAGGCCGCCGGGGGTGGCGCTCCAGTCCTGCCGGCCCAGGTAGTTGAAGCCGATCTGCGGCAGGGCCAGGCCCGGCACCGGCTTGAGGTGGCGCAGGGCGCCGTGGCCCAGGCCCCCGCCCGGGACGGCGCGCAGGGTCTCCTTGACGGCCTTCAGGGCGGTGCCGGTGTCCGCGTCCCGGGGCACCTCCAGGGCGACGGGGTACATCGCGGTGAACCAGCCGACGGTGCGGGACAGGTCGACGCCGTCGAGGAGTTCCTCGCGGCCGTGGCCCTCCAGGGTGACCAGGGCGCGGTCCCGTCCGGTCCAGCGGGTCAGCACCCGGGCGAGGGCGCAGAGCAGGACGTCGTTGACCCGGGTGCGGTAGGCCTCCGGGACGTCCTGGAGCAGCCGGCGGGTGTCCTCGGCGTCCAGGGCGAAGGTCAGCGACTCCTCGGTGTCGGCGGTGTTGGCGCCGTCGAGGTCGGTGGGCAGCGTGGTGGCGCCGTTCTCCAGGCCCTGCCAGTACGGGAGTTCGGCGTCGAAGCCGCCGGCCGCGGTGTGCCCGGCGAGCCGCTCGGCCCAGGCCCGGAAGGAGGTGGTCTTGGCGCCGAGGTCGGGCCGCTCGCCCGCGCTCAGCGCGCGGTGGGCGCGCTCCAGGTCCTCCAGCAGGATCCGCCAGGACACCGCGTCGACGACCAGGTGGTGCGCGGCCAGCAGCAGCACCGGGCGGGGGTCGCCGGGGAAGCGGCAGAGCGCGGCCCGCAGCAGCCCTCCGTCGGCGAGGTCGAAGTCCTCGGCGAGGCGCTCGCCGAGCTCCCGCAGGACGGCCTCCCGGTCCTCGTCCGCGCCCGCCTGGTGGACACGCAGCTCGGGGGCCCGGCCGGGTGCGGTGCCGTGCTGGTGCCACCGGCCGTCGGCCGGCTCCTCGAAGCGCAGCCGCAGCGCGTCGTGGTGGTCCAGGACGGCGGCCAGCGCGGCCCGCAGGGTGGGCTCGTCGGTGTCGGGGGCGAGGGTGAAGGAGACGGACTGGGTGAGCCGGGCGGGGTCGCCGTCGAGGGTGTCCAGCAGCCAGTGCTGGACGGGGGTGAGCGGGGCCTCTCCCGTGACGGCGCCCTGGTCGGCGGCCGTCCCGGGGCGCGGCGCCTGTTCGGCGGCGCGGGCGAGTTCCGCCAGGGTCTGGTGGGCGAACAGGTGCCGGGGGGTCAGCGCGAGGCCGGCCCGGCGGGCCGCCGAGACGATCTGGATGCCGAGGATGGAGTCCCCGCCGAGCGCGAAGTAGTTGTCGTCCGCGTTCACCTCCGGCACCCCGAGCACCTCGCGCCAGATCGTGGCGAGGGCCCGTTCGGCGTCGGTGCGCGGCGGCCGGTCGCCGCCCGCGGCCCGGGTGGCCGGGGCCGGTTCGGGCAGGGCGCGCCGGTCCAGTTTGCCGGTGGCGCCGAGCGGCAGCCGCTCCAGCGGCACCACCAGGGCGGGCACCAGGTGGTCGGGGAGGGTGCGGCCGAGGAAGGCCCGCCACTCGGCCGGGTCGGGCAGGGCACCGTCGCGGGGCACCGCGTAGCCCACCAGCCGCTTGTGGCCGCCCTGGTCGACCACCCGGGCGGCGGCCGCCGACACCCGGGGGTGGCGGGCCAGCGCGGCCTCGACCTCGCCGAGTTCGATCCGGAAGCCGCGCACCTTGACCTGGTCGTCCGCGCGGCCGAGGTAGTCCAGCTCGCCGTCGGCGCTCCAGCGCACCCGGTCGCCGGTGCGGTACATCCGGCTGCCGGGCGGGCCGTAGGGGTCGGGCAGGAAGCGGGCGGCGGTCAGCCCGGGGCGGCGCAGGTAGCCGCGCGCCACGCCGGTGCCGGCCAGGTACAGCTCCCCCGGCGCGCCGACGGGCACCGGCCGCAGCCGCTCGTCCAGGACGTAGGCCCAGGCGCCGCCGACCGGCCGGCCGATCGGCGGGTCGCGGTCCGGGTCGGCGGGGTCGCAGGTGTGGGCGGTGGCGTAGACGGTGGCCTCGGTGGGGCCGTAGATGTTCAGCACCCGGCAGCCGGGGACGGCCTCGCGGACCTGGCGCACGGTGCGGGCGGGCAGTCCTTCGCCCGCGAGCACCACGGTGTCCGCGGCCAGGCGCACGGCCCCGTCGGCGAGCAGTCCGCCGAGCGCGGAGGGCACCGCGCTGAGCAGGCCGGCCCGCCAGGGGCCGGGGCGTTCGGCGAGGGCCAGCAGGTCGCGCAGGAGTTCCACGCAGCCGCCGGAGAGCAGCGGCGCGAAGATCTCGAACACCGACACGTCGAAGTTGAGCGAGGTGGCGGCGACGACGTGGTCCAGGCCGTGGCCGGCGAACTCGGCGGCGGCCCAGTCGGTCAGGGCGAGCACCGAGGCGTGGGCGACCACCACGCCCTTGGGGCGGCCGGTGGAGCCGGAGGTGTGGATGACGTACGCGGGGTGCTCCGGGAGCAGGGCGCCGCGGCGCTCCCCGTCGTGGACGGCGTCGGTGCGGGCGGCGGCCAGGCGGTCGCGGCAGTCGGGGTCGTCCAGGACGATCCGGGTGGACGGGCCGTCGGGGAGCCGTCCTCCGGTCGCGGCGGAGGTGATCACGGCGTCGGGCCGGACGTCCTCGAAGAGGTAGGCGATCCGCTCGGCCGGATAGCCGGGGTCGACCGGCAGGTAGGCGGCGCCGCTCTTGAGCACCGCGAGCAGCGCCACGGCCAGCTCGACGGTGCGGGGCAGGGCGAGCGCGACGAAGCGCTCGGGGCCGGCCCCGGCCTCGATCAGCAGCCGGGCCAGCCGGTTGGAGCGTTCGTCCAGCTCCCGGTAGGTCAGCAGTTCGTCGCCGGAGCGCACGGCCGGGGCGTCGGGGGTGCGGGCGGCCTGGCGGGCGAAGGCCTCGGGCAGGGTGCGCCGGGGCGCCTCGCGCACCGGGCCGCCGAGGCGTTCCAGCAGCTCGCGTCCCTCGGCCGGGTCCAGCAGCGGCAGTTCGCCCGTCGGCCGGTCGAGGCCGGCCGCCATCCCGGCGAGCAGGGTGCGCAGGCTCGCCCCGAGCCGTTCGACGGTGGCGGCGTCGAAGGCGGCCGGGTCGTGGTCGAGGGAGACCTCGATGGACTCGCCGGGCGCCACCACCACGCTGAGCGGGTAGCTGGTGGGCTCCAGCACGTGCTCGGTCTCCGCGCCCAGGCCGTGCCGGCTCAGCGACTGCGCGTCGAAGGGGTAGTTCTCGAAGACCACGAGGCTGTCGAACAGGGCGGTGCCGCCGGGCAGTTCGCTCCAGCCCTGGAGCTGGGCCAGCGAGACGGCGTCGTGCCGGCGGGCCTCGGACTGGTGGTCCTGGACCTCCCGCAGCCAGTCCAGCAGCGGGCGCCGGTCGTCGATCCGCACCCGGGTGGGCAGGGCGTTGATGAACAGCCCCACCATCGAGGTGACGCCGGGGAGTTCGGCGGGCCGGCCGGAGACGATGGTGCCGAACACCACGTCCGGCCCGCCGCCGTAGCGGGAGAGCAGCAGCGCCCAGGCGCCCTGGAGCACGGTGTTGACGGTCAGCCCGGCCTGCCGGGCGGTGTCGCGCAGCCGCTCGGACAGTTCGGCACCGAGGGCGACCCGCACGGAGGCCGAGGAGGAGGCGCCGTGGGCTCCGGCCGGACGGCGGTCCCGGGGCAGTTCGGTGGGGGCGGGGAAGCCGGCCAGGGTGTCGCGCCAGTACCGCTCCACGGCCGCCCGGTCCTGGCCGGCCAGCCAGCGCAGGTAGTCGGCGTAGGGGGCGCGCTCGACCGGGGCGGGCGGGCGTCCGGCGGTCAGGGCGGCGTAGCGCTCGCACACCTCGTCGAAGACCTGGGCGGCGCTCCAGCCGTCGAGCAGCACGTGGTGGAACGTCCACACCACCCGCACCCGGGTCGGCGTCAGCCGGATCAGGGTCAGCCTCAGCAGCGGCGCGGCGGTGAGGTCGAGCCCGGCCGCCCGGTCCTCGGCGAGCAGCCGGGCGGTGTCCCGTGCGACCTGCTCGGCGGGGCGTCCGGTCCAGTCGTGGTGGGTCACCGGGACGGTGGCCCGGTGCTGGACGACCTGCAGCGGTTCGGCACCGTCCTGCCAGCTGAGCCGGGTGCGCAGGATGGCGTTGGCATCGGCGGTCCGCTGCCAGGCCTCGGCCAGCACGTGCGGATCGCTGACGCCGGTCAGCACCAGCTGGACCTGGTTGACGTAGGTGTCGCCGTCCGGGTCGAGCAGGCTGTGGAAGAGCATTCCGGCCTGCATCGGCGTCAGCGGGTGGACGTCGGCGACGGAGCGGCCGTCCCCGGCGATCCGGTCCACCGCCGCCTGGTCGAGCCGGGCGAGCGGGAAGTCGGAGGGGGTGCGGCCGCCGGCGCCGGGCTCGGCGCAGTGGGCGACGATCTCCTCCAGCGCGCCCAGCATGGCCTGCGCCAGCCCGGTGACGGTGTCGGCGCGGTGCCGGCCGCCGCTGTAGTACCAGCCGATCTCCAGCCGGCCGTCCTCGACCCGGGCGACCACGTCCAGCAGGTGGGGGCGCTCGGCTCCGGGCGCCTCCGCGCCGCCGAGGCCGCCGGGGACGGCGCCGACCAGGGCGGCGCCGGCGGCGGACCAGTCGAAGCGGCCCAGGTAGTTGAAGCTGATGCCGGGGGCGGGCGCGTCGACGAGCGCCTCGTCCCGGGCGAGGTGGCGCAGCGCGCCGTACCCCACACCGCGGTCCGGCACGGCCCGCAGCTGTTCCTTGACGGCCTTCAGGGCGGTGCCCCAGTCCCCCGCCGGGACGTCGAGGGCGACGGGGAACAGAGAGGTGAACCAGCCGACCGTGCGGGACAGGTCGAGGCCGTCGAACAGCCCGTCCTCGCGGCCGTGGCCCTCCAGGCCGACGGCGACGGTGCCGTGCCCGGTCCACTCGGCGAGGACCCGGCCGAGCGCGGTGAGCAGCACGTCGTCGATCCGGGTGCGGTAGACGGCGGGGACCTCGCGCAGCAGGGCGTCGGTGCGTTCGCGGTCCAGGTGGACGGTCACCTCGCGCAGGTCGGCGGCGGTGTTGCCGCCGTCGCCGTCCACCGGCAGCGGCCGGGCGCAGGCCCGGACGGCGGCCGCCCAGTGGGCGCGCTGCCCGGCGAAGCCGCCGGCGGCGGTGTGCTCGGCCAGGCGACGGGCCCACTCCCGGACGGAGCTGGTGCGGACGGGCAGCCGCAGCGGGCGGCCCTCGACGGCCTGCCGGTAGGCGGTCTCCAGGTCCTCCAGCAGCACCCGCCAGGAGACGCCGTCGACGACGAGGTGGTGGACGGCGAGCAGCACCCGGTCGCGGCGGGTGCCGTCCGTGCCGGTGAACAGCCGGGCGGTGAACAGCGGCCCGCCGTCCAGCCGGAAGGAGGCGTGGGCGGCCTCGGTCACCGCCTCCTCGTCGCCGTGGTCGTGGACCTCCAGCAGTTCGGGCGCGGCCTCCTCGGCGGGGGCGCAGTGCTGGCGCCACGCGCCGTCGTCACCGCGGGTGAAGCGGGAGCGCAGCGCGTCGTGGTGGGCCCACAGCGCGGCGAGCGCCCGGCGCAGCGCCCCCGGGTCGACGGCTGCGGGGGCCTCCACCACCAGGGACTGGTCGAAGTGCTCCGCGGCGGGCGGGTTCGGGTCGAGGAACCAGTGCTGGATCGGCGTCAGCCCGACCTCGCCGCTGACGGGTTCGGTCCCGGCGACGGTGACGGCGCTGCCGGCCGCCGCGGCCAGCGCGGCGACGGTGGGGTGCCGGAAGAGGTCGCGCGGGGAGAGGGCGAGTCCGGCGGCGCGGGCCCGGGAGACGACCTGGATGCTCAGGATGGAGTCGCCGCCGAGCAGGAAGAAGTCGTCGTCCAGTCCGACCCGTTCGACGCCGAGCAGCTCCGCCCAGATCGCGGCGAGGAGCCGTTCGCGGTCGGTGCCGGGGGCGCGGTGCGGGCGGTCGCCGCCCGCCGACCAGTCGGGGGCGGGCAGCCGCCGGCGGTCCACCTTGCCGTTGGCGGTGAGCGGGAGTTCGGGCAGCGTGACGAAGGCCGCGGGCAGCATGTAGTCGGGCAGGTCGGCGGCCAGGTGGGCGCGCAGTTCGGCGGCGCCGGGCGGTTCGGCGCCCTCGGCGGGCACCAGGTGGGCGGCGAGGCGCTTGCGTCCGGCGTCCTGGTGCAGCGAGACGACGGCCTCGGCGACGGCCGGGTGGGCGGTGAGCCGGGCCTCGATCTCGGCGGGTTCGATCCGGAAGCCGCGGATCTTGATCTGGTCGTCCGCGCGGCCGACGAAGTGCAGTTCGCCGTCCTCGCTCCACCGGACGGTGTCGCCGGTGCGGTACATCCGGCCGCCGGGCGGGCCGAAGGGGTCGGCGAGGTAGCGGGCGGCGGTCTCGCCCGGGCGGCCGGCGTAGCCGCGGGCGAGGCCGGCCCCGGCGATGTACAGCTCGCCGGTGACGCCGGGCGGCTGCGGCTGGAGCGCGCCGTCCAGGACGTACACCCGGGTGTTGTCCAGCGGGCGGCCGATCGGCAGGACGGCGGGCAGCTCGTCGCCGGCGCGGAAGGCCCGGCGGGTGGCGAAGGTGGTGGTCTCGGTGGGCCCGTAGCCGTCGACCACGGTGAGGCCGGGGCAGGCCGCCAGGACCTTGCGGACGGCCGCGCCGGGCACCGCCTCGCCGCCGGTCCACACCTCGTGGGCGCCGCGCAGGCAGCCCGGGTCCTCCTGGGCGAGCAGCCGGAACAGGCCGGCGGTCAGCCACAGGCAGGTCACGCCCTGCTCGGTGACGGCGTGCCGGACGGCGGCGGCGTCCAGGTCTGCGGGCGGGGCGAGGACGGCGGTGCCGCCGCGCAGCAGCGGCACCCACAGCTCGTAGGTGGCGGCGTCGAAGGCGTGCGGGGAGTGCACCAGCACCCGGTCGTGGCCGCTGAAGGCGCGGTCCAGGGCGAGCGCGGCGACGTCCCGGCGGCGCACCGCGACGCCCTTGGGGGTGCCGGTGGAGCCCGAGGTGAACATCAGGTACTGGACGTTGTCGGGGTGGACGCCCGCCGGGGCCGGCGCCTGCCGGCCGCCGGGCAGGTCCACCCGCAGCACCCGCTCGGCGGGGCGCAGTTCGGCCGCCGCCGGCGCCCGGTGGGCGTCGGTGAGCAGCAGGTCGGCGCCGGCCTCGGCGAGCATCCGGTGCAGCCGCTCGTGCGGAGCCCGGCCGTCCAGCGGCACGTAGACCGCGCCGACGCGGACCAGCGCCAGCTGGGCGACGACCAGTTCGACGGAGCGCTCCATGAGCACCCCGACCGGCTGCTCCACCCGGACCCCGTACGCGGCCAGCCGTCCGGCCAGCTCGGCGGCGCGGGCGTCGAGCTCGCGGTAGGTCAGGCGCCGGTCGCCGGCCTCCAGGGCGACGGCCGCGGGGGTGCGCAGCACCTGCGCCGCGAACAGCTCGGCGATGTCGGCGGCGGGCTCCTCGACGGCGGTGGCGTTCCAGTCGACCAGGACGCGCCGGCGTTCCCGCTCGGTCAACAGCGGCAGCCGCGCGGGCGGCCGGTGGGCACCGTCGGGCAGTCCGGTCAGGACGGCGGTGAGCCGTCCGGCCAGCCGCCGCACGGTGGACTCGTCGAACAGCCGCGGGTCGTAGCAGAGCCGCAGGGACAGCTCCGGGCCCGGGTCGGCCAGCAGGGTGAGCGGGTAGTTGGTGGTCTCGATCCCGTCCAGGTCGCGCAGCCGCAGGCCGTGGGCGTCGGCCGCCTCCTCGTCGACGGGGTAGTTCTCGAAGACCACCAGGCTGTCGAACAGGGAGGCCTGCTCCGGCAGTTCGGTGCCGGCGCGCAGGCGGGTGAGCGGGACGAAGCCGTGCCGCCGGTCCTCGCTCTGCTCCCGCTGCAGGGTCCTGAGCCAGTCCACCAGGGTGCCCTCGGCGGGCACCGTGGTGCGGGTCGGCAGGGTGGTGATGAACAGGCCGGTCATCGACTCGACACCGGGCAGCTCGGGCGGCCGCCCTGAGGAGGTGGTGCCGAACACCACCTCCTCCCGCCCGGCCTGGCGGCCCAGCAGCACCGCCCAGGCGCCCTGGACCAGGGTGTTGAGGGTCAGCCCGGCGCCGCGCGCGAGGTCCTCCAGCGCCCTGGTCGCGGCGGCGGGCAGGGTGAACGGCACGGCCCGGGTGGACTCGGCACGGTGGCTCTGCACCGGCTCGCGGTCGTACGGCAGCGGCGTCGCCTCGGCCAGCCCGGCGAGGCGGCCGCGCCAGTGCCCCTCGTCCTGCGCGTGGTCGCGCTCGGCCAGCCAGGCCAGGTAGTCGCGGTACGGCCGCCGCTCCGGGACGGTGCCGTACGGGACCTCGCCGTCGCGGCCCGGTCCGGCCAGGGCGGCGTGCGCCGCGAAGACGTCCGAGAGCACCTGGAACAGGCTCCAGCCGTCCAGGATCAAGTGGTGGAAGGACCAGAGCACCCGCACCCGGTTCTCCGGGAGCCGGATCAGCAGCAGGCGCTGGAGCGGGGCCCGCACCAGGTCGAGGCCGCGGGCCCGGTCACGGTCCAGCAGCTCGGCGAGCCGGGTCCGGCGCTCCTCCTCGGGCAGCTCGCGCCAGTCCAGGTGGGTGACCGGCACGGCCGCCCGGCGGTGCACCACCAGCACCGGCTCGGGCACCTCCTGCCAGCGGACGCGGGCGCGCAGCACCGCGGTGCGGTCGGTGACCCACTGCCAGGCCGCGGCGAGGCGGGCCGGGTCGGGCACGCCGTCCAGGACGAAGTCCAGCTGCTGGAAGTAGGCGCCGCTGTCCTCCTCGGCGAGGCCGTGGAAGAGCATGCCGGACTGGGTCGCGGTGAGCGGCAGCACGTCCTCCACCGCGCCCGGGTCGGCGCCGGTGATCCGGTCCACCGCCGCCTGGTCGAGCCGGGCCAGCGGGAAGTCGGACGGGGTGCGCCCGGCGGCGCCGGGGCCGGCCGCGTGGCGGGCGAGGTCGGCCAGTTCGTCGGCGAAGCGCCGGGCGAGCGCCTCGACGGTCTCGCTGCGGTGGACGGCGGTGGAGTGGAACCAGGTGAATTCCAACGCGTCGCCGTCGAGGCGGCCGACCACCTCCAGCGGGTGGGGGCGCACCACGCCCGGGTCGGCGTCCAGCTCCAGCGGCCGGAAGGTGCCGCGGAACAGCCCGTCGGCCTCCTGCGGCAGGGCGATGCGGCCCAGGTAGTTGAAGCCGATCCGGGCGGGCGGCGCCTCGGGCGCCGTGCCGGGGCGCCCCAGGTACCGCAGCGCCTCGAAGCCGAGGCCGCGCCGGGGGACGGCGCGCAGCTGCTCCTTGACCCGCTTGAGGACGGTGTCCCAGTCGGCTCCGGCGGGCACGGCCAGGGCGACGGGATGGCGGGTGGTGAACCAGCCGACGGTGCGGCTGAGGTCGAGGTCGGCGAACAGCTCCTCGCGTCCGTGGCCCTCGACGTCCACCAGGACCCGCTCCAGGCCGCTCGCCCCGCACAGCGCCCGGCCCAGCGCGCTCAGCAGCACGTCGTTGGCCTGGGTGCGGTAGGTGTCGGGCAGGGTGCGCAGCAGGGCGGCGGTGTCGGCGGCGCTCAGGCGGACGGTGACGGAGCGTTCGGTGGCGTAGGTGTCGGGGCCGTCGAGTTCGGCGGCCGGCCATTCATCGGCCGGCGGCTCGGTGTCGGCGGGCCGCGCGGGCACGGCCCGGGCCCAGTACGGCGTCTCGTCCTCGAAGCCGCCCTCGGCCGCGAAGGCGCTCAGCCGCTCGGCCCACTGCCGCAGCGGGGAGGACTTCCCCGGTAGGGCGGCCGCCCCGTCGCGGCCCTCGCGGCGGGCACGGTAGGCGGTGTCGAGGTCCTCCAGCAGCACCCGCCAGGAGACCCCGTCGACCACCAGGTGGTGGACGGCCAGGTGCAGGACCGGGGGCCGGCCCCCGGTGCGCTCGTGCAGCACGGCGCGCAGCAGCGGCCCACCGCCGCTCAGGTCGTGCGGGCCGAAGTGCGGGGTGTCCTGGTCCGCGCCGGTGTGCCGGGCCAGGGTGAGCCGGGCGCCCGGCTCCTGGACGCACCAGCGCGCGGCGCCGGCGCCGTCCGGGGCGGTGAAGGCCGAGCGCAGCGCGTCGTGGTGGGCGACCAGGTCGTTCAGGGCCTCCTCCAGGGCCGCCCGGTCCAGGTCGCCGGGCAGCAGCAGGGAGAGCGCCTGGCCGAAGTGGTCGGCCCGGCCGTCGGCCCTGTCGAGCCACCAGCGCTGGATCGGGGTCGGCACGGCCTGCCCGGTGGCGGCCACCGGGGCGGGCGCGGCCGGGGCCTCGGCGTCCTCGGCGGCCAGGGCGAGCGCGGCGACGGTCTGGTGGCGGTAGAGGTCCCGGGAGGTCACCGCCAGCCCCACCTGCCGGGAGCGGGCCACCACCTGGATGCCGAGGATGGAGTCGCCGCCGAGGTCGAAGAAGTTGTCGTCGGCGCCGACCCGCTCCAGCCGCAGCACCTCGGCCCAGATGCCGGCGAGCGCACGTTCGGCGGGGGTGCGGGGGGCGACGTGGCGGACGGCGGTCGCCGCCGGCCCGGGGTCGGGCAGCCGACCGCGGTCGAGCGTGCCGTCGGGGCCCAGCGGCAGGGCGGTCAGCGGTACCACGACGGCGGGGACCAGGTGGTCGGGCAGGGTCAGGGCGAGGGTGCGGCGCACCGCCTCGGGGTCGATCCGGCCGCCGGGGACGGGCACCGCGTAGCCGACCAGCCGCCGGGGGGCCTCGGTGAGGACGGCGGCGGCCTCGGCCACGCCGGCGCAGGCCCGCAGCGCCCGCGCCACCTCGTCCGGGTCGACCCGCAGCCCGCGGGGCCTGGCCCACTGCTCGACGCGGCCGAGGTGCTCCAGTTCGCCGTCGGCGGTCCACCGCACCAGCTCCCCGGTGCGGTACAGCGTCCCTCCTTGGCCGGCGTACGGGTCGGCGACGAGCCGCTCCTCGATGGCCCCCGCCTCGCCGGGGAAGTCACCTGCCAGGTACAACTCGCCCGGCACACCCAGCGGTTGGGGGCGCAGCGCGCGGTCAAGGACGTAGCCGCGGGTCCAGCCGGGCGCCATCGACGGGGTGAGCGCCGCGGGCAGCGCGGTGTCCGGCTTCCAGGTGTCGAGCAGCGCCCGCCGCTCCTCCTCCGGGATCATCGGCAGCTCGGCGAGGGTGCGCTGCGGCCCGTCCGCCATCCCGGCCAGCAGCCGGTGCAGGTGGCCCGTCAGCGCGGTCACGGTCCGCCGGTCGAACAGGTCGGTGTTGTACTCCGCCGTCAGCGTGCAGCCGCCGTCGGCGTCCGGGGCGAACTCCAGCACCAGGTCGAAGCGGGCGGCCGGTCGGGGCAGCGGGTGGTCCGTGAAGCGCAGACCCCCGGCGGGCGCCGGGGCGACCGGGGTCTGCTGGACGACGACGACCTGGACCAGCGGGGTGCGGCTGGGGTCGCGGGGCGGGGCGAGTTCCTCGACGACCCGGTCGAAGGGCACTTCGGCGTGGGCGAAGGCGTCCAGCAGGGTGGTGCGCATGCCCTCCACGAAGTGGTCGACGGTGGCCCGCTCGTCCACGTCGGCGCGCAGCACCACGGTGTTGACGAAGAAGCCGGTCACCTCCTCCAGTTCCCGTCGCTCCCGCCCGTTGGTGACGGTGCCGAAGGCGACGTCCCGCTGGCCGGAGTGGCGCGAGAGCAGCAGTGCGCCGGCCCCGGCGAACAGGGTGAACACGGTGGTGCCGCGGCCGGCGGCGAGGTGGCGCAGCCGCGCGACCAGGTCGGCCGGCAGGCGGTGGCGGTGCGCCGCGCCGTTGGTGGTGCGCTGCTCGGGCCGGGGGCGGTCGGTGGGCAGCCGCAGGGTCGGCAGGTCGGCCAGGGTGTGCTTCCAGTAGGCGAGGTCCGGGGCGTGGTCGGTGTGCCGGCGCTGCTCCCAGTGGGCGAAGTCGGGGTACTGGAGGGCGGGGGCGGGCAGGGCGTCCGGTTCGCCGGTGGCCTGCGCCCGGTAGAGGGCGGCCAGTTCGCGGGTGAGGACGCCCACCGACCACCCGTCGGTGACGATGTGGTGCTGGGCCAGCAGCAGCAGGTGCTCCTCGGTGGCGAGCCGGACCAGCAGCGCCCGGGCGAGCGGGCCCCGGGCCAGGTCGTACGGCCGCCGCAGCTCCTCGGTCAGCAGGCGCTCGACCGCCTCGGCGCGTTCCCCGTCGGGCAGGGCGCCGAGGTCCTCGGTGCGCAGCGGCAGTTCGGCCTGCTCGGCGACGTACTGGACGAGCTGCCCGTCGACGGTGGCGACGGTGGTGCGCAGCGAGTCGTGCCGGGCGGTGAGCCGGTGCAGGGCCCGGGCGAGGGCGTCCCGGTCGAGGGCGCCGTGCAGCCGCAGGGCCACGCCGGTGTGGTTCTCGGTGCCGCCGGGGGCGAGGTCGTCCAGGAACCAGAGCCGGCGCTGGGCGCTGGACAGCGGCAGCGGCTCCCCGCGCGGGGCGGGCGGGATCGGCCCGGTCGGTGCGGCGGCGGGCACCCGGTCGAGCAGCGGGGCGAGGGCGGCGACGGTGCGGGCGGTGAAGACGTCCCGCAGGGTGAGCCGCACGCCCAGGCGTTCGGTGATCCGGGCCAGGGTGCGGGCGGCGAGGATCGAGTCGCCGCCGAGGTCGAAGAAGTCGTCGTCGGCGCCCACCGCGTCGAGGCCGAGGACCTCGGCCCAGACGGCGGCCAGATCGCGTTCCCGCTCGGTGCGCGGGACGGTGCGGGCGGCGGCGCTCTGCCGGGCGGGTGCGGGCAGCGCCCGCTGGTCGATCTTGAGCTGCGGGGTGAGCGGGAACTCGGGCAGCACGACGACGGCGGCGGGCACCAGGTGGGCGGGCAGCGCGGCGGCCAGGGCGGTGCGCAGCTCGGCCGGGTCGGGGGCCCGCCGCGGGTCGGCGGGCGTGGCGTAGCCGACCAGTCGGGCGTGGCCGGGTTCGTCCTCGCGGACCGTCACGACGGCCTGGTCGACGGCGGGGTGGGCGCGCAGCGCGGCCTCGATCTCGCCGGGTTCGATCCGGAAGCCGCGGACCTTGACCTGCCGGTCGAGCCGGCCGAGGAAGTCCAGTTGCCCGTCGGCGGTCCAGCGGGCCCGGTCGCCGGTGCGGTAGAGCCGGTCGCCGGGCGCGCCGAAGGGGTCGGCGACGAAGCGCGCGGCGGTCAGGCCGGGTCTGCCGAGGTAGCCGCGGGCGACGCCCTCGCCGCCGAGGTACAGCTCGCCGTCGGTGCCGGGCGGCTGGGGTCGCATGGCCTCGTCGAGCACGTACACCCGGGCGTGCGGCAGGGCGGCGCCGATGGTGGGGGCGCCGGTGCCGGCGGTGAGCGGGCCGGTCCAGGTGGCGACGATGGTGGCCTCGGTCGGGCCGTAGGAGTTGATCATGCGTCGGCCGGGCGCCCAGCGGTCGACCAGCTCGGCGGAGCAGGCCTCGGCCCCGACGATCAGGGTGCGCAGGTGGCGGCCCGCGCCGGCGGGGACGGTGGCCAGGGCGGCGGGCGGGATCAGGGTGTGGGTGATGCGGTGCTCGTCCAGGACGGCGGCGAGCTCCTCGCCCAGCCACGGGCCCTCCGGGGGGATCACCAGGGTGGCGCCGGTGAGGACGGAGACGAACAGCTCCAGGACGGAGGCGTCGAAGCTGGGCGAGGAGAACTGGAGCACCCGGTCGCCGGGCCCTACGGCGTAGTTCTCGACGGCCGCCGCGGTGAAACCGGCGATCCCCCGGTGGGTGACGACCACGCCCTTGGGGGTGCCGGTGGAGCCCGAGGTGTAGATCACGTACGCCGGGTGGTCGGTGCCGGCCGCGGCCGGCGCGCCCGTTCCCTCCGGGTCGGCGGGCCCGGTCTCCAGGGCGGCGCGGACGGCGGCGGGATCGTCCAGGACGATCGCGGGGGCGGCGTCGGCGAGCATCAGCGCCCGCCGCTCGGCGGGGTAGGCCGGGTCCACGGGCAGGAAGGCGGCGCCCGCCCGGACGACGGCGAGCTCGGCGGCGACCAGCTCCATGGAGCGCGGCAGGACCAGCGCCACCGTCCGCTCCGGGCCGGCGCCGCGCCGGCGCAGCTCGCGGGCCAGCCGCTCGACGCGTCGCGCGAGCTCCTGGTACGTCCAGCTGCGCCGGCCGTCGGTCAGCGCGGGCGCGAGCGGGGTGCGGGCCGCCTGGGCGGCGAACAGGGCGTCCAGGGTCCGAGGCGTCCGGGAGATGCCTCCGACGGCTTCGGCGGTGCCGCCGGCCTGCGGCGGGGCGGACGGGCGCACGGGCTGGGCAGGCCGGTCGGCCATGGCGGAAGGTCCTTCCGATGGAGGCGGCGACGAGGGCGCCGGGGCAGGCGGTAGCCGGCCCTCGGGCCCGGAGACGGGCGGGGCGGCGGTGCGGGGTGGTTCGGGCGTACGGCGGCGGGGCCGGGCCCGCTCAGCCGGAGGCGGCCCGACGGGCCGTGCGGCCGGAGACCTGCACCCGGTCGATCCGGCCGGTGGCCAGGTCCCGGTGGAAGCGTCCGCCGGGCTCGGGACGGCCGGTGTCGGGCGCGATCAGGTCGTACGAGAGGTCGGTGTAGCAGCGCAGCGGGATCGGCGGGTCGCCGTCCACCGAGAGGGTGGCCGCTCCGTCGCCGGCCGACTCGACCCGGTAGCGCACGGAGCCGTTGCGGTAGTCGCCCGCGCAGGCGGCCAGGGCGCCGGGTTCGGCCGGCGGCACGGGCCCGCCCGCGGCCACCGGCTCGATCGCCGCGGGCACCCGCACGCCGGCCAGCTCCTCCAGTTCGGCCGCGAGTTCGCGCCAGAGCGCGGTGGCGGCACCGGCGTTGCCGGTGAAGGCGACCACCGTCCCGCTGTCCGGGTCGGCCCGCAGGTGGCAGGAGGTGCCCATGGCGTTGCCGTCGTGGCCGCACCAGGTCTTCTCGTCCTGCCGGTAGAGCGCCACGCCGGCGCCCCAGCCGTCCGCGAGTGCTCCCGGCCGGGCGGCGTGGTACGGGCGGCGCATCGGTTCGGCCACGTCCGGGGGCAGCGCCTTGGACCGGCCGACCAGGGCGGCGCCGAGGGCTGCGAGGTCGGCGGCGCTCGCCAGCAGGGCGCCGGCCGGGGCCTCCAGCGGGGCCAGGTTCTGCCGGACCGCCCGGGGCCGGCCGGTCGCGGCGTTGAGCGCGTGTCCGGCGGCGACCGGTCGCCCGGGCGCGGCCGTGTCGACGAACACCGGCCCGGTGCCCAAGGGTTCGAGCAGCAGGGCGCGCACCGCCTCGTGCCAGGGCATCCCGGTCACCGTCTCGACCAGGCGCCCGGCGGCGACGTAGCCGGCGTTGGAGTAGGAGAAGTCCGTGCCGGGCCGGAACAGCGCGTCGGCGGCGGTGCAGACCGCGGACAGGTAGCGCGTCGCGGTGGTGCGGGCGGCGGCGTCGGAGTCGGGCCCGCTGGGCAGTCCGCCGGTGTGGCCGAGGAGGTGACGAATCGTTACTTCAGGCAGCTGTCTCAGCTCCGGGAGGTACTCGGCGGCCGGATCGTCGAGATCGAGGTCGCCGTCGTCGGCGAGCAGCATCACCAGGGCGGCCGTGTAGGGCTTGGTGAGCGATCCCACCGGGACGGCGGTGTCCTCCGTGAACGGCGTCCCGGTGCCGGTGTCGGCCACCCCGGTGTGCAGGACGACGGTCTCCGCACCGGTGTCCAGCACCAGTTGGGCGCCGGGCACCCGGTGGGCACGCGCGAGCGCGTCGAGCCGGTGCTGCAGCTCGCTGCGCGGGAGGAGCGGCACCCGTTCTCTCGTGGGCGCCGGGCTGGCGTACGGCATGGCGGAAGCTCCCGTCGGCTGGTTCTCGGGTGCGGGCGCGCCGGGCGCCCGCGGTGGAATTGCGGATCGGAGTGCGGCACTGCGGGGAATTCCCGGCCGCCGCCCGCTTCAGGACGCGCGGGAACGAGGGGAATCGCGGGAAGCCCCGTCGCCCATGACCGGCCGGCCCGGGAACGGGAATCCCCGGGGCACTCGCGGCCGGGCGCCGCGCCCGCCCTCAGGGAGCCGTTCCGGGGCGCACCGACGCGCCCGGAGCGGACGGTGCGAATGCGACCCGAATTCCTCCGCACGATGAACGGCGGGCCTGCCCGCGGTGAACCGCGAACGGCCGAATACCCTTACCCGGCCGGAGCGTTCGAACAGATTCCCGTCCCCCGGCGACCAGCCGCTCTCCCCGCCCCCACCTGCGCAACGGCCGTACCCGGCATGCCCATCCCCCTTTTTCGCGATCCGCCCCCGCACCCGTCGCGCGGAACGCGCCGACCGGGCCGAGGAGCCGCGGAATCCCTGCCGTCCCGAACGTCCGGACGACGAACGCGCAACAGTCTTCACGGCGGGTCAGCCGCTCGCAACCCCTTCCGATTGAACGGAAAGCGACCCCGGCGGTAATCGGAACGCCAAAATCCCAGGTGCGACTCCCGGCCGGCCCGGAACGCCCGACGACGGGCGCGAATTCTTTGGCTGAAAATGTGAGGTTCAGATCTCACCAGCAACTCGAACAGCTATTCGCCGCAATATTCGAGTGATTTATCGGACTCCTGTGACGGGTGTGCCGGAACGCGATGGAATCAGTCGGCTGAGCCGTGAGTGAAACCACCCGGCCCCGGCAACAGGTCCAGCGCCGCGTCCACCAGCACCCCGGGCGCCGGGCTGACGTCCAGCGCGGCACCCCGCTCGTCCGCTTCGAGCGGTTCCAGCGCGGCGAGCTGCGAGCCGAGCAGCGACAGCGGCATGAAGTGGCCGGTGCGCCCGCCGATCCGGTCCGCCAGCAGCTCGCGGCCGCCCGTGAGATGCAGGAAGAAGGCGCCCGGACAGGCCGCCCGCAGGATGTCCCGGTAGCGCCGCTTCAGCGCGGAGCAGGTGACCACGCCGCCGGTGCCCGCCGCGTCCCGGTCCCGCAGCCACCGCCCGATCGCCTCCAACCAGGGCCGGCGCCGCCCGTCGTCGAGCGGGACGCCGGCCGCCATCCGGGCGATGGAGTCCGGCCGGTGGAAGTCGTCCCCGTCCGCGAAGGGAACCTCCAGACGCCGCGCGAGCAGCCGGGCCACCGTCGACTTGCCGGTGCCGGCCACCCCCATGACCACGACGCACGGGGCGCGGCGCGCGCTGCCGGGGTCCATCGGAGCACCTACTGCCAGAACTGCGGGGGCGGCCCCTGCGAGCCGGCCGGGTACTCCTCCAGCGGGACCAGGTCCCGCTCCCAGCCGGTCAGCACGGGTTCGAGCACCCGCCAGGCCTCCTCGGCCTCGTCGCCCCGGATGGACAGCGCCGGGTCCCCGTTCAGCACGTCCAGCAGCAGCCGGCCGTACGCGGGCAGCCGCTGCGGTTCCATCCCCGCGGTCAGCACCACCGGCGCCAGCCCGTGGGCGTGGGCTCCGATGCCGGTCAGCTCCAGGGTCAGCCCCTCCGGCTCCAGCTCGAAGCGCAGCACGTTCGGCCGGGCCTCACCGCTGTGGCCGAACGGCAGGTGGGGCACCGGGCGGAAGTGCACCGCGACCTCCTTGCGGTCCTCGCCCAGCGCCTTGCCGCTGCGCAGCCGGAAGCGCGTCCCGGCCCAGCGCCAGCTGTCCAGCTCCAGTTCCACCTCGGCGAAGGTCTCGGTGCGGCGCTCCGGGCTCACGCCCTCCTCGTCGGCGTAGGCGGGGACGTCGCGCTCCCCGATCCGGCCGGGCAGGTAGCGGGCCCGCCGGGTGCGGTGCACCACGTCGTGCTCGGTCAGCGGCCGCACCGAGCGCAGCACGTCCACCTTGCGGTCGCGCAGATCCCGTTCGCCGAGCGTGATCGGCGGCTCCATGGCCACCAGGCAGAGCAGTTGCAGGAGGTGGTTCTGGATCATGTCCTTGAGCGCCCCGACCCGGTCGTAGTACCCGGCCCGGCCCTCCAGCGCCAGCGTCTCGTCCCAGACGATGTCCACCTGGGAGATGTGGGTGCTGTTCCAGATCGGCTCCAGCACCCGGTTGGCCAGCCGGCTGCCGAGCACGTTCTGGACGGTCGTCATGGCCAGGAAGTGGTCGACCCGGAACACCGCCCGCTCCGGCACGAGGTCGGCCAGCAGCCGGTTCAGCTCCTGCGCGCCGGCCAAGTGCTCGCCGAAGGGCTTCTCCAGGACGATCCGGCTGCCGGCCGGCAGCCCCGCCGCGTGCAGAGCGGTGATCACGGAGGGGAAGAGGGCCGGCGGGAGGGCGAGGTAGACGGCCACCGGTCCCTCGCCGGCGACGACCGCGGCGACGTCCGCCGGGTCGGTGACGTCGGCCCGGCGGTAGCGGACGGCAGCCGCCACCGCCTCCCTGGCCTCGGCCGGGAGGTCGCCGCCGTGCTGCTCGAGCCGGGCCGCGACCCAGGAGCGGTACCGCTCGGTGTCCCAGTCCTCCCGGCTCGCCCCGGTCACCCGCAGCGCGTCGCCTACGTGTCCCGCCGCCCGCAGCGCGGCCAGCGCCGGCAGCAGGAAGCGGGCACTGAGGTCCCCGGTCGCGCCGAGGATCGCGAGCCGGTCGATCATCCGCCCGCCCTCGCCCGGCCGAGGCTGACGCCGCCGGCGATGATCCCGATGTGGCTGAACGCCTGGGGGAAGTTGCCCATGAACTCTCCTGTGGACGGGTTGATCTGCTCGGACATCAGCCCCAGCGGGCTCGCCCGGGAGCAGAGCGAGTGGTACAGCTCCTCGGCCTCCTCGATCCGGCCCTGACCGATCAGGTTGTCGACCAGCCAGAAGCTGCACAGGACGAAGGCGCCCTCGTCGCCCGGCAGGCCGTCCGGGGACTCCTCGTGCAGGTAGCGGTAGAGCAGCCCGCCGCCCGCCGACAGGCGCTCGGAGACGGCCGTGGCGGTGGCCACCATCCGCGGGTGGTCGGCCGGCACCACCTGGCGCAGCGGGAGCGCGAGCAGGCTCGCGTCCAACGCGCCGCCGCCGTCCAGGTGGGCGCTGAGGGTCTTGGCGTCCTCGTCCCAGGACTGCTCCAGGATGAGCCGGCGCAGTTCCTCGGCCGAGGCGCGCCAGCGGTCCGTCCCGGCGGGCAGGCCGAGCCGCTCGCCGATCCGCGCGGCCCGGTCCAGGGCCACCTGGCACAGGCCCGCCGAGTAGGTGAACACCCGGCCCTCGCTGCGCACCTCCCAGATGCCCTGGTCCGGCTGCCGCCAGGCGTGCCCGGCGGTGTCGGCCAGCTTGGCCAGGCCCGCCCACAGCCCGGGCTGGATCTCGCCGCCGGCGCGCAGCCACTGGTCGGCGCAGTCCAGGATCTCGCCGTACACGTCGTGCTGGCGCTGGTCGGCGGCGCCGTTGCCCCAGCGCACCGGGGCGGATCGCTGGTAGCCCTCCAGCTCCCCGTCCTCGACCTCGTCCGGCACCGGGCCGCCCCGCAGGTCGTACATGATCCGGGGCCCCCGGCTGGCCTCGAAGGCGTCCAGGACCCAGCCGAGGAAGGCGTCGGCCTCGCCGCTGAAGCCGATCCGGCGCAGCGCGAACACGGCGAACGCCGCGTCGCGGATCCAGCTGTAGCGGTAGTCCCAGTTGCGGATGCCGCCGATCGGGGCGGGCAGCGAGGAGGTGGGGGCGGCGACCAGCGAGCCGTTGGCCCAGTCGTCGCAGAGCTTGAGGGTGATCGCGGCCCGCCGCACCAGCGGCTCCTGGGGGCCGTCGTAGGTGAAGTGCCCCATCCAGCGGCGCCAGGCCTCGGCGGTGCCCTTCAGGGTCGCGTCGGTGTCGAAGCGGTGGTGGCGGTGGAAGCGGCCCCAGGACAGCACGAGGTCCAGGCGTTCGCCCTGCCGCAGTTCGTGGGTGCTGCGCAGGCCGGTCAGCGGGCGGTTGGAGCGCAGGTGCAGGCGCAGGTCCGGGCGCCGGTTCGGCCGTACCTCCAGTCCGCTGAACAGGGCCCGGGCCTGGGCGCCGCCGCGCGGCTCCAGTTCCGCGCGCAGGCGGACGGTTCCCTCCACCACCACGGCCGAGCGCACGAGTTCGCCCCGGTCCGCCGGCACGTCGTCGGTGAGGTCGGCGCCGGAGCGCAGGGTCAGCGCGTCGGTGAGGCGCACCAGGCCGGTGGGGCCGCGCAGTTCGGTGGTCAGGACGCCGGTGTCCGGTTCGTAGCGCTGCCTGGCCTCGACCGGGTCCTCCGGGGCGAGGGTGAAGTGGCCGCCGCGCGCGTGGTCCAGCAGGCCGCAGAACAGCGGTTCGGAGTCGAACCGGGGCAGGCACATCCACGGGATGGAACCGTCCAGGCCGACCAGCGCGGCGGTCGCGCCGTTCCCGATGAGGCCGAGGTCCTCCAGCGGCAGGTAGCCCTTGCGCCGGTGGACCGGCCGGAACGGTGGGTCGGGGTCGTACATGCCGCCTCGCTTCCGCGGTGCCGGGGAGCCGATCGGGGAGTGCCGGAGTCAGAAGGTGATCATCACCTTCACGACGTCCTCCAGCTTCTTGTCCGACACCTCGAAGGCCCGTTCCATGTCGTCGAAGCGGAACTCGTGGGTCGTCAGGTGCGAGGGGTCGACGCGGCCGCCGGCGAGCACCCGCAGGAGCCGCTCCATCCGCAGCCGGCCGCCCGGGCAGAGCCCCGTCGTGATGGTCTTGTCCGCCATGCCGACGCCCCACTCGACGCGTGGGATGCGGACGAACTCGCCCTCGCCGAAGTAGCCGGTGTTGGAGATCGTGCCGCCGGGCTTGGTGACCTTGACCGCGGTCTGGAAGGTCGCGTCCGCGCCGAGCGCCTCGACGGCGGTGTCCACGCCCCGCCCGTCGGTCAGCTCCAGGATCCGCTCGACGACGTCCTCCTTGGTGAAGTCCACGATCTCGTCCGCCCCGTACGTCCGGGCGAGCTTCTGCCGGCTGGGCACCGACTCGACCCCGATGACCAGCCCGGCGCCGCGCAGCCTGGCCCCGACCGTCGCCATCAGGCCCACCGGTCCCTGCGCGATGACGGCGACCGTCCCGCCGATCGGGATGGCGCCGTGCTCGGCGCCCATGAAGCCGGTGGAGAGCATGTCGGCGCAGTAGACCGCGTCCTGGTCGGAGATGGTGTCGGGGATCCTCGCGAGATTGGCGTCCGCGTCGTTCACGTGGAAGTACTCGGCGAAGACCCCGTCCTTGAGGTTCGCGAACTTGAAGCCGCCGAGCGGCCCGCCCGACTGCGAGGGGTGGCCGTTCTGCGAGGCCGGGTCGCCCCAGTCGGGCGTGATGGCGCCGACCAGCACCCGGTCACCGGGGCCGAAGTCCTTCACCTCGCCGCCCACCTCGTGCACCACGCCCACCGCCTCGTGCCCGAGGGTGAGGTTCTCCCGGGGGCCGATGCCGCCCTTGACGGTGTGGGAGTCGGACGTGCAGACGAGCGCCCTGGTGGTCCGCACCACGGCGTCGTTCGGGCCGGGTCTCGGTACGGGCTTCTCCAGGAAGCCCACCTGCCCGATCTCCTTCATCACGAAGGCCTTCACCGGCCGTTCCCTCCTGCCGTCGCGCCACCACCACGGGCGTGCGGATCGATACGGCTCCCTCCCCGCCGACACCGGCGGCGACCGGTGATGACCGGTGACGGGCCGCGCGGCCGACGGTTCCCACGTTCCCGGGGATCGGGCCCGTCCGCGATCCGGCCGCCGCCGGCAGCGGTGCATTCCGGTGAAAAACCGCGCACCGCGCGGCCGGAGCCGGCCCGCCCGGCGCCGCGTGGCCCTGCCGGAGGCACCGGGGCAGCTGCTAGCGTCTGAGCGCGAACGGCGGACGACGGAGGTTGCGGTGGTTGACAGGGGCGCGGAGCGGGCCTTCATCGGTTCGTTCACCTCGACGGGCGGGCGCGGGATCGTCCTGGCCTCGCTGGACCCGGACACCGGGGCGCTGACCGCCACCGGTGTCGTCGACGCCGTGGACCCGTCCTACCTCGCCATCGGGCGGGCCGCGGACGGGCCGGTGCTGTACGCCGTGTCCGAGACGGAGCCGGGCGCCGTCACCGCCTACGACCTCGCCGCCGCGGTCCCCCGCCCGCTCGGTGCCCCCGTCCCGGTGGACGGGGACCACCCCACCCACCTGAGCCTCGGCCAGGGCCATCTGCTGACCGCCAACTACGGCTCCGGCAGCGTCAGCGTGCTGCCGCTCGCCGCCGACGGCACCCCCCGGCCCCCGAGCACCGTGCTGCGCCACCGCGGCAGCGGGCCGCACCCGGACCGTCAGCGGGACCCGCACGCCCACCAGGTGCTCCCCGACCCCTCGGGGCGCTGGGTGCTCAGCGTCGACCTCGGCACCGACTCGGTGCGGATCTGCGCCCTGGACCCGGCGACGGGCGGGCTGACCGTGCGGTCGCAGACCGCGCTGCCGCCCGGCACCGGTCCGCGGCACCTCGCCTTCCACCCGTCCGGCCACCACGCGTACGTGCTCGGCGAGCTGCGCCCGGTCGTGACGGTCTGCCGCTGGGACGCGGCGGCCGGGGCGCTCGACCCGGTCGGGGAGGTCCCGCTGTTCCCCGACGGCGTCGAAGGCCCGGTCTCCCCGTCGGCTCCGGTGGTCTCCCCCGACGGCCGGTTCCTGTGGGCGGCGGAGCGCGGCACCGACACCATCGTGGTGCTCGCCCTCGACGGGACGGGCGAGCGGGCCCGGGTGGTCACCTCGGTGCCCTGCGGGGGCCGCTGGCCGCGCGACCTGGTGCTCGGCCCCACGGGCACCCGCCTGTACGCGGCGAACGAGCACTCCGGCGACGTCACCTGGTTCGACGTGGACGACGCGACGGGCGTCCCGCGCCGGGCGGGCTCGCTGCCCGTCCCGTCGGCCTCCGCCGTCCTCTTCGGCTGACCGTGGTGGGCCGGGCGGGGCCCCGCCCCACCCGCGCCCACCAACAAAAGCCGCCCGACCACCACCACCCCA
>NZ_JBEXWT010000004.1:49801-183882 GCF_040629945.1 Kitasatospora sp. NPDC005856
GGGCGGGGGGGGGGGCGGGGGCCGGGCCGGGGGCCCCCGGCCGCCCTGTGGGGCGGCCCGGGGGGCCGGGCCGGGCCCGGGCACCACGGTCGCTCACTTCTCCTCGTCGCGGACCACCACGACCGGGACGGTGGCGTGCCGGGTGCAGTGCTGGGCCACCGAGCCGATCAGCATCCCCGCGAAGCCCCCGAGGCCACGGCTGCCGACCACCAGCAGGTCCGCCCCCCGGGCCGCCTCGACCAGTGATCCTGCCGGGGAGCCGTAGCGCGCCTCGGTGCGCACCTCGACCGGCGGGTCCTCCCCCACGGCCTGCCGGACGGCCCGGTCGGCCTCCTGCCGCGCCCGGCTCTCCAGCGCCGCCTCGTCGGTGACTCCCGGGGGGAACCAGCCGCGCGCCCCGTGGTAGGTCGGGTACTCCCAGGCGATCACCGCCACCACCTCCCCGCCGGTGAGCTCCGCCTGGCGCACGGCCCAGCGCAGGGCCCGCTCGGACGACTCCGAGCCGTCCACCCCGACCACGATGCGGCCCTTCTCCTCAGGCTGGTCGGCCATCTGTCCTCCTCGACTCGACGGCGGCGGAGGATCGCACCGGGCGGTGGCCCGCCGTCACCGGGCTCGGGGTCCAGCCTGGTACCGACCGCACCCGGTCCGCAGTCCGGCTGGTCCGGGCGGGTGCGTGTGCCGGGGCCGGCGCGGGTGCCGGGGCCCGGGTGTGTGCCGCGGCCGGTGACCGGCGGGCCCCGGGTCGGCGGCGCGACCCGGGGCCCGGGGAAGGCGGAACGGGATCAGCCGTCGTTCTCCGGCGCCGGCAGCGCCCGGCCGACCGGCCTGCCCAGGACCTCCAGCTCGCCGCCGTCGGCGACGGCCAGCCCGAGCAGCAGCCCGAGCAGCGTGGTCTTCCCGGCGCCGTTCGGCCCGGCCAGCCCGTGGATCCGGCCGGGCGTCAGCTCCAGTCCGATGGCGTCGAGCGCCACGACGTCGCCGAAACACTTCGTCAGTCCCCGTGCGCGTACGGCGGGTTGGGTTCGGTTCATGGCTCCTTCTCGCAGGTCCCCAGGGAACCTAGGGGGTTGACGGGGCGCCGTCAGGAGCGCCTGGTTGAACTCCGTCGGAACAGCAGCGGCCGGGCCTGTGGCGGTCCTGCGGCCATCCCCGGGGCACCGAGTGGAAACCTTCAGATGAAAACGGATATCGTTTCGCTGGATCGCCCGCACCGAACCGGTTGCGGGGTTTGATGAACATGACAAACATTGGCAGAAGGCGAAGCCTCGAATGCGCACGGACACGGCGGCGGGAGTCGGGATGCGAGTGGACGCCGTTCTGGCCGAAACCTGGGTGGACCGCTGGGAACGCCAGCAGGAGCGGTACGCGGTGGAGCGCGAGGAACGCTTCACCGTCATCACCGACGTGCTGGAACAGACCGTCGGCCACCACGAACGGCCGCTGATCGCCGACCTCGGCAGCGGGCCCGGCTCGCTGTCGGCGCGCGTCGCGGCCCGCCTGCCGCACGCCGAGATCCTCGCCGTCGACATCGACCCGCTGCTGCTCGCCCTCGGCCGCGCCCGGCACCCCGAGGTCGCCCGCTGGGTCGAGACCCTGATCGGCCGCCCGGGCTGGGTCGAGGAGCTCGGCCTCGACCGCCCGCTGGACGCCGTGATGTCCACCACCGCGCTGCACTACCCGCCGCCGGACGCGCTGCTCGGGATCTACCGCGACCTCGCCGGCGCACTGCGGCCCGGCGGCGTGCTGGTCAACGGCGACCACCTCATCCCCGAGGACCGGCCGCTGGCCGAACTCGCCCTCGCGATCGGCCGGCGCCGGGCCCAGCGCCGGGGCGCCGACGCCGCCGAGGACTGGTCCCAGTGGTGGGCCGCGGCCGGGCGGGTCCCCGAGTTCGCCGACCTGCTGACGGCCCGGGAGCGCCAGCTGCCCCCGACCGACGGCGCCGGCAACGGCCTGTCGGCGGCCCGGCACGGCGAACTGCTGCGCGAGGCCGGCTTCCGGCAGGCCGGACCGGTGTGGCAGTACGGCACCAGCTCCGTCCTGGTCGCCCTGCGCTGACCCCGCCCGCGAACCGTCCGGACCGGCCGGTTCCGCCCGGCACAGTCTTTGCGATGGCATGGCGGACGCGCCCTGTCGATCACCCGGGGAAAGGGTTACGGTTTCCCTCGGTCGCCGACGCCCGCCGCGGTGGGAGCCGCACGCGGCGTCCGACCGCGCGCGCCCACGCCGACGCGCGGACCGCCGGGGGACGCGGGCCGACACGGGGCAGCCTGTCGGCGGCTGCGGACCCCGCACGCCGACTTCGACGGAGAGCTGGTTTCGCATGCGGCCCTTACCGCTGTATCTCGAACCACGGCTGGAGGCCCCGCTCCGATCCCTCCTGGAGGAACACGACCTCCTGCACACGCTGACCGACGCCCTGGGCTCGCCCCTCAACCTGCTCCTGCCCGAGCAGATCGCACGGAACCTGGAGCGCTTCCAGGCCGTCTACCGCAAGCACCACCTCACCGGCCGGATCCACTTCGCCCACAAGGCCAACCGCTCCAGCGCCCTGGTCCGCCGGCTCGCCGCCACCGAGGCCGGACTGGACGTCGCCTCGCTCGCCGAACTCCAGCACGTCCTCGGGGCCGGCTGCCCGCCCGAGCGGATCATGGCGACCGGGCCGAAGAACCGCGAGTACCTCTGGCTGGCGGCCCGCACCGGCGTCACCGTCCACCTGGACTCCCGCGCCGAACTCGACGACCTGGCCGACCTGGTGCGCAAGCAGGCCCTGCCCCCGGTACGCGTGATGCCCCGGCTGTCGGGCTTCCGGGCACCAGGGGTCACGGTGCTCACCCGGCCGAGCCGGTTCGGCACCGACATCGGCGAACTGGACGAGCTGCTCGACGCGCTCGAACGCCACCGCGACGCCGTGGAGACGACCGGCGTCGCCTACCACCTGGACACCACCGGCATGGCCGAGAAGGCCGTCGCCCTGGAAACCTGCGTCACGGTGATGAACGAGTGCCGGCGCCGGGGACTGCGGCCCCGCACCATCGACATCGGCGGCGGCTTCGGAGTCGACTACCTGGCCGACGGCGCCCAGTGGGAGCGGTACACCACCGAGCTGACCAACGCCGTCCTGGGCAAGCGCCCCCCGCTGACCTGGCAGGGCCACGGCTACGGGCTGCGCGCCGAGTCCGGCCGGCTGCGCGGCGCCCTCGGCCTGTACCCGGCGCACCGCCCGGTGGCCGCCGCGGACTACCTGGACGAACTGCTCTCCTGCCCGGCGCCCACGCTCGGACGGCCGCTCGGCACCCTGCTGCTGGAGAACCTCTACGACCTGGCGGTGGAGCCCGGCCGGGCACTGGCCGACCAGTGCGGGGCCACGCTCGCCCGCGTCCTGGAGGTCCGGCACACGGCGGGCGGCGAGCCCCTGGTGCGGCTGGAGATGAACGCGCGGGACGTCGGCCTGGAGGAGCACGGGGTGCTGATGGACCCCCTGCTGGTCCCCCGGCCCGGAGCGCCCGGGGCCTCTGCCGGGGCCTCTGCCGGGGACCCGGTCGGGGTCTACCTGATCGGCAACCTCTGCCTGGAGACCGACCTGATCACCCGCCGGACGGTCTTCCTGCCCCGCCTCCCCGCACCCGGCGACCTGCTCGCCTTCGCCAACACCGCGGGCTACCTCATGGACTTCAGTGCCGGCCGGGCGCTGCGCCAGCCCGTGGCGCGCAAGGTCGCCGCGTACCGGCAGGACGGCGCCTGGCGCTGGCGCCTGGACGAGCAGTACTGGCCCGTCGACGTGACGACGGGCGGAGAACACCGGGGGGACGGACAGCCATGAGGTACGACAGCATCACCGACGCCATCGGCAACACCCCGCTGGTCCGGATCGACCCGGCGGTCACCGGCCTGCGGCACATCGACCTGTACGCCAAGCTGGAGATGCTCAACCCCTTCGGATCCGTCAAGGACCGCGCCGCCTGGAACATGACCCGCGAGGCCCTGCCCGGCGCCGTCGAACGCGGCGACACCATCGTGGAACTGTCCAGCGGCAACACCGCCAAGGCCCTCGCCCTGATCGCCGGCCTGCACGGACTGCCGTTCAAGAGCGTCACCAACCGGATGAAGGTCCCCGAGATCAAGGACCTGCTCCTGCTGCTGGGCGCGGAGATCGAGGAACTCCCCGGCCGCACCGAGTGCCTCGACCCGACCGACACCGACGACCCGCTCACCCGCATCCACCGGATGCTCACCGAGGCCGACTCCGGCTACCTGCACACCGACCAGTACTACAGCCCGCTCAACCTCGACGCCCACCTCACCGGTACCGGGCCGGAGATCGTCCGGGACCTCGACGGCCGCGCTCCGGACCACTTCGTCGCCTGCGTCGGCACCGCCGGTTCGTCCACCGGCGTCGCGGCCGTGCTGCGCGCCCACAACCCGGCCGTCGAGGTGCTCGGACTCGTCGCCCACAAGTCCGACTTCATCCCCGGCATCCGCACCATCGACGAGGTGCACGAGGTCGGGCTGTTCGACCCCGCCACCTACGACACCATCGCCTCGGTCACCTCCGACCAGGCCATCGAGGGCATGCTCACCCTGGTACGCCGCTGCGGCCTGCCGGCCGGCCCCACCAGCGGCGGCGCCCTCTTCGGCGCACTGCGCCACCTGCGCACCGTGGACGCCGAGTCGACGCGACGGGCGACCGGCGAACGGCGCACCGCCGTCTTCATCGCCTGCGACCGGGTGGAGAGCTACCTCAGCTACGTCCGCCGCCGGCGGCCCGAGCTGTTCAACCAGCCCGCCCGCCCGAACTCGGTGGAGGCCGTGACACCGGCCGAGCTGGCCGCCGCCCGGACCATCGAGGTCGACGCCGCGCGCAAGTGGATCGCCGAGGAACGGCCGCTGGTGGTCGACCTGCGCGGCCCGCACGCCTACGCGGCCCTGCACATCGAAAGCTCGATCAACATCGTCGACGAGCTCTTCGACGAACTCCTGTACGGCGGCCTGCCGTTCGGCACCCACCAACCCGTGCTGCTGGCCTGCCCGGTCGGCGAGAAGTCCGCCCGGTACGCCGCGCTGCTCGGCCGGATGGGACACCGGGACGCGCGCAGCCTGACCGGCGGCGTCATCGCCTGGCGCGACGCGGGCGCCCCGCTGGTCCGGGACTGAACGGAGCCCGCCATGACGACCCACGACACGCTCCTCGCCGAACTCCGCGACTGGCACCGCGAACTGCGTGCCCAGTTCCCCATCGTCACCGGCAACCCGGACCAGGCCTACCTGGACAGCGCGGCCACCTCGCAGAAGCCCCGCGCGGTGCTCGACACCGTCCAGCGCTACCTGACCACCGCCAACGCCAACGCCGGCCGCGGCACCTACACCTGGGCCAACGCCACCACGGCGCTGGTCGACCGGACCCGCACCCGGGTCGCCCGATTCCTCGGCGACCCGGCACCGCAGCAGCGCTCCGGCGTCCACTTCGTCAGCGGCGCGACCGAGGGGCTGCGCACGGTGGCCCGGGACTGGCTCCCCCACCACCTGCGGGACGGCGACGAGATCATCGTGCCGTTCGCCGACCACCAGGCGAACGCCCTGCCCTGGTTGGAGGCACAGCGGCTGCTGGCCGCCCAGGGCGTGCGCATCACGGTGCGCGAGCTGCCGTACGACCCGGCCTCGCACGACTACGACCACCGGGCGCTGGCCGAACTCGTCACCCCGCGCACGGCGTTCGTCGCCGCCACCCATGTGCACCACGTGTACGGCGGCGACATGAACGTCCACCGCATCCGGGCCGCCGTCGGCCCGCGGGTGCCGATCTGCCTGGACGCCGCGCAGAGCGTCGGCCACCTTCCGGTGGACGTCGGCACGCTGGACGTCGACTTCGTCGTCTTCTCCGGGCACAAGGCCATGGCCCTGCCCGGCACCGGAGCGGTGTGGGCCCGCAACACCCGGGGCCCGGTCTTCGCCCCCGGCGGCTGGAGCGGCACCCCCAACACCAGCGGGATCGCCGGCCTGGAGGCCGCCCTGGACTGGCTCGAGGCCGCCGGGCCGGACCGCATCCAGCGCTGGAACACCGCCCTGGCCGCCCGGCTCACCGACGGGCTGCGCACCCTGGCCCCGTACGAGGTCCTCGGCTGCCAGTCGAGCCTGGCCGCCGACTCCGAGGTCCAGCGGCGCGAGGGCATCGTCACCTTCCGGCACCGCGGGATCGGCTCCAACGACCTGGGGTTCATCCTCGCCAGCCACGGCCTGATGGTGCGCGCCGACGGCCACTGCCAGGCACGCGCCGGCGAGAGCGAGAGCTCGGTGCGGGTCAGCCTGCACGTCTACAACACCCCGGAGGAGGTCGACCTGCTGCTCTCCGTCCTGCGCGGGCTGTAGCGACCGGGCCCGGCACCTCCCGTCGGACCGACGACTCCCGCCGGGCCGTCACATCCGCTGGAGGTTGCGCACCAGGCCGGTCATCTTCGGCGAGGGGGCGACGTTGAGCTCCCGCTGCAGGAACGAACGGTAGTGCTGGTAGGAGCGCAGCGCGCTGGCGAGGTTGCCCTCGGCGAGGTGCACCTCGACCACGATCCGGTGGGCCGTCTCCCGGACGGGGTCGATGGCGATCGCCGCCAGCGCGGTCTGGAGCGCCGACAAGTAGCGCTCCGCGTCGCACAGTTGGTGGGCCAGACCCTCCAGGGCGTACAGCCGCAGCTGATCCCACCGCTCGCGTTCCAGGGTCAGCCACTCCTCCTCCCAGCCCGGCAGGAGTTCGGCGGCGAGGTCGTCCACGATCTCGTCGCAGCTCGTCGGCAACTGGTCGAGCCCGGCGACGACTTGCCGCGCCGAGCGGCGGGCGGCGCGCAGGTCCACCCGGACCGCCGGCGCGAGGCGCAGCCACTGCCCAGGGCTCTCGACCGGTACGGCATGCGCGCGCCGCCGCACGTGGTAGAGGGCGGTGCGCAGGTTCGCGGCCGCACGGCGCTGGGTGCAGTCCGGCCAGAGCCGCTCGGCGGCCGCGCCGCGCGGCACACCGTCGTCGTGCAGGGCGAGGAAGGCCAGCAGGTGCTGCGCACTCACCGGGAGGGCGATGCGGTATCCCTCACCGGTGGCCTCGAAGCCCCGCAGCAGCTCGATGCTCGGACCGTCCCACAACACACCCCCACTCTGGCGCGGTACGCCGTCGCCCGCACCCGTTCGGGCGCGATCCGGTTGCGGCCGAGGCCCGTCACGGCCGTGTCCGTCCGGCTCCGGATCTCCGTCGCGCGCGCGTCACGCGGACGTTGCGGCGACGTCACGGCGCCGCCGCCCGGGCGTCGCGGCCGTCGTCGCCGACCGTCACGGCCACGCCCCGCAGTCGACCGGCCGACACCCTAATGGGCCGCCCCCGAACGGGTGTTGGAGCAACCGCCGGTCCGTCGCGGACATGCCGTCCGGTCCGCGGACACGCCGGCGGTCACGGTGCGTGCATCGACCGGCCCGTGACGAGGAGAACGTCCACGGCGGATCCGCCACGCGGAGGCGACGCGTCCGCGACGGCGCCCCGGCGCCGGCCGTGACGCTCCCGGGCACACCCGTGCGACGGGCGGCCCGTTGACTGGCACCACCTGCTGATCGGCGGGACGCACCCAGCGCACCGCCCGACGTCGGAAGGCGATCCCCCATGAAGGCCAGATCGGTGCTGCGCGGCATCCCCGCCCCCGAGGACGGACTCCTCGGTGACCCGGCCGTGTGCATCGCCGTCCTGGACGGTCCCGTCGACCTGTCGCATCCCTGCTTCGAGGGCGCGGACCTGACCCGGCTGGACACGCTCGTCACCGAACCCGCCGGCCCCGGCCCGATGTCGCTGCACGGCACCCACGTCGCGGGCCTGCTCTTCGGCCGGCCCGACGGCCCGCTGCCCGGGATCGCCCCGCGGTGCCGCGGACTGATCCTGCCGGTCTTCACGGACGCGGGCGAGGGACGGGTGCCCCAACTCGACCTGGCCCGGGCCGTGGAGCGTGCCGTGCAGGAGGGGGCGCACATCATCAACATCAGCGGCGGCGAGGCCGGCACCGGCGAGCAGCCGGATCCCCTGCTGGAGCGGGCGCTGCGGCTGTGCGAGGACAGCGGGGTCCTGGTGGTCGCGGCCGTGGGCAACGACGGCTGCGACTGCGCCCAGGTACCGGCCTCCGTGCCGACGGTGCTCGCCGTCGGCACGGCCGGCCCGGACGGCGAGCCGCTGGACATCAGCAACTGGGGCTCCGCGTACGCCACCCACGGTGTCCTCGCCCCCGGGAGCGACATCGAGGGCGCCGTACCTGGCGGGGGCAGCGCCGAACTGACCGGCAGCAGTTTCGCCACACCGCTGGTGGCCGGGGTCGCCGCCCTGCTGCTCGGCGCGCAGGTGCGCGCGGGTCGCCCGCCCGACCCGCGGGCGGCCGGCCAGGCCCTGTTGCGGGGCGCGCGGACCGTGCCCTGCGAACCCGCCGACGCACCCCAGTGCCGGCGCCGGCTGGTCGGCCACCTGGACGCGGCCCGTGCCTACCAGCTGATCACCCGATCAGACCTGACGGACCGGCCGGCCAGTGCCGGGTCCACGGCGGACGGCACCCGCCGCACCACCCTCTCCCCCGAGATCGGGCTCGCCACGGCCGGCGCACCCGCACTGCTCGGGACCTCCCCTTACGACTCGCACGAGGGAGCCAGCACCATGGACACCCAGAGCGTTCCCGTCGCCACCCCCGAGGCCGTTCAAGCCGCCCAGGCCGCACCGGCCGCACAGACGGCCCCCGTCGCCCAGGCCGCACCGGGCCCGGAGGCCGCCCAGGCCTACCAGGCCGCGCAGACCTCACCGGCCGCACAGGGCGCACCGTACGAAGCCCTCGCCACGGCCGCAGCCGCCGCCGGGGTGACGGGTGCCACCGCCGCGGGCATGCAGCCCGCCGGCGCCACCGCCGTCCCGCCGCCCATGCCACTGGCCGCGCCCGCCCCGGCCGCGCCCGCGCCGTCCACCGGCGCGACGGTGCTCGGCCAGGCCCCGGCGGCCCCCTGCGCGTGCCAGGGCGGCGGGCCTTCGGGGGCCGGGCTGCCGGGGGCCGTGCCGTCAGGGTCCGTACCGTCCGGGGCCGTGCCGTCGGGCGGCGCACCGTCGGGCGGCGGCGTCCGTCCCTCCTGCGCGTCGACCAACAACCGCCCGCTGGTGTTCGCGATCGGTCAGGTCGGGGTGGACTTCCAGACCGAGGCCCGCCGGGACAGCTTCCGCCAGCTGATGGACCCGGTCGAGCGGGAGGTCGAAGGCCATCCCGGCGTGACGAAGGAACTGCCCGCCAACCCCTACGACGCCGAGCAGCTGCACAAGTACCTGACCGCCAACCCGTGGGCCTCCGACAAGGTCACCTGGACGCTGAACCTGGAGAGCACACCGGTCTACGCGATGGAGGCCGAACCCGCGGCCGGCATGGACTGGACCAGCAACCCCCTGGTGCAGCTCGGGTCGAAGGCGGAGGTGGAGGCGATCGTCAACGACCGCAGCAAGCTCGCGGACGCCCTGCTGGCACTCGCCGCGCCCGCCGCCCCGGTGTCCACGATCTACCGGTCCTTCCGGGACGCCTACCTCGGCCAGAACAAGTACACCCAGGACGAGGACGGCTACATCTCCCGGATCTCGATACCCGGCCGACTGACCGACCGGACCGTCCGGCTGTTCTCCGGACAGGTCGTGCCGGTCGTCGAGGTCAAGAGCCGCGGCGTCTACATCTGGTACCAGAAGCAGCTGGTGGACGCCGTGGTGAAGGCCGTCCTGACCCAGGCGCACCACGATTCGCTGACGGTCGACGAGACCTACATCCGCAAGACCATGGACGCGTTCCTCGACAAGGTCTACTACCAGTTCCGCAACCTCGGGCAGACCTCCGCCGACCGGGCGCTCAACTCCGCCGGGACGAACGCGTTCTCGGTCGCCGGCCCGATCAGCAAGGCCATGCTGCTGGGCCAGAGCGTCCCCAGCACCGTGCGCAAACCCGACCAGCCGGTCTCCCTCTACTGCATCGACACCATCTCCGTCGGGAAGAGCCCGTACTGCCGTATGGGATCGGACTGCCAGGACGTGAAGGTGACCTTCTTCGACCCCGAGGACGACCGGCACGCGCGGGTCTCCATGCTGTTCACGATCGACGTCAGCGACGAGTTCCCCGTCACCCTGGCGCCGGCCCACCAGTTCCTGGAGTCCTGAGCATCCGGCACCGCCGGTGTCCACGCCGGCCGGACGCGCCCACGCCACCCGCCAGGAGGAGGCGGACCATGAAATCCACCGCAGCGCTCCCCAAGCCCACACCAAGACTGCCGGTCCTCGCCCAACCCGTCCGTCGGGACGGCCGGGACGAGGCCGGCCCGCTGCCCGGCGGCCCGGGCGTCGCACCGGCCCGGTCGGCCTGCGCCGGCCTCACCGGCCCCGCCCGGAGCATGTGCTACGCCGCCCTCTGACGGCCCGCCCCGCGGGACCGGCGCAGGACGGAGTGCCACCAGCACCACGAGAAAGGGATGAGCAGACATGACCAACGAAGAATTCCGTGAATTCCGTGAGGAGCGCCGGACGTGGTCCCCCACTCCGCAGCTCCCGAGGCTGGCCGAGCCGGTGGACCGCACCCGCCGCGCCGGCGGCGCCCTGGGCGACACCCCGGGCGTCGAGGCCGACTTCGACTGGGGCAAGCTCGCAGGCACTCTCGCGAACGTGGCCTCCAGCATCTTCTGACGAGGTACCCCGTGCCGGCGACGGGCCCGAGCGGTCCGTCGCCGGCCACCCCGCCCGGTGACCGAGCCGTGTCCGGCCGACCACCGGAGCACCGAACAGGAGAGACAGAACCATGTACGAGCAGCCGCCGCCCCAGGTGCCGCCGATCGACCGCACGGTCGGCTACGACCCGTACCTGAAGGTGTACAAGGAGACCGTCGACGTCGGCGACGGCCGGAACGCGGCCGCGCCGCCCGTCCGGACGCCCGTCGGATTCACCAGCGGCCCTCCCCCGACCGGCGTGGTGGCCCCCACCTTGAAGGCGGGCACGGCTCCCGCCGAGCACTCGACCATACTGATCATGGACGGCCCCGGAGGGATCTACGGCCCCAGCTTCGCGGACCCGGCCCCCTGGGCCTGCGGCGGCGCCCCCACCCCCGGCTGCCTGCCGCCCCCACCCCCCGCCATCGGAGGCCTCTACTGAACCCTGCCAGCCGTCCCCGTACACACGAAGGGAAGAGCGACCATGACCATGGAAGACGTCCGCGAGGAACACCGGGTGTGGTCCCCCACCCCGCAGCTCCCCAGGCTGGCCCCGCCGGTCGACCGCACCGGCCGCACCGGCGGTGCCCTGGGCCGGAACCCGGGCGTGGAGGCGGACAGCTTCTGGGACGACGCCTGGAGCGTCGTCAAGACAGTGGGCCCGATCGTCGGCGCCGCACTGCTCTGACGGCATCCACCCACGGACACAGCGTCCGTACCGTGCCGGCCGCGCGGCCCATCCGCCGCACGGTCGGCACACCGCTGTCCCGGTGCGCCCCGGTTCTCCCGCCCCCTGTCCGGCCGAACGTCCGCTCGGTAGCATGAACCCGCTTCCGCCCGTGGCCCCGAGGGGACGAGTGACCGCCGTGATCGGCCTGACCGCAAGCAGCGCGCACGACGTCCTGGACGTCGACGTGGACATCGACCTGCTCCTGGACGACGACGGCGACACCGCCGCGGTCCACCCCCCGGTACCGGAAGCCCCGGTGTCCGGGGCCCCGGTGCTGATGACCCCGCCGCAGAGCACCCAGGTCGTCTTCGAGTTCGACCCGCCGGTCCAGCTCGACCCGCCGCTCCTGGTGGACGCGCTGCCCCCGCAGGTCGTCCGGGCGGTCGTCGACGACCTTCCCGGCCCCGCCGACCGCTGAGGCCCGCGCCGCCGCATGGACCCCGACGACCCCGCCGCGCACCGCTACGCACACCCCTTCGACCGCTTCCCCTCCCACCGCGAGCACCAGGCCCGATGGGCCGAACTGTCCCGTGCGATCGCCGCGGCCGGCCCGCCGGACGGTGAACCGTCGGAGCGCAGGGGCGAGTTGACCGTCCTCGGCTCCGGCATCGAGGCCGCCGGCTTCACCCGGGCCGACGAGCGCCTGCTCCTCGAGGCCGACCACGTCTTCCACTGCGTGGCCGACCCGGCCACGATCGTGCGCATCAACGCCTGGCGCCCGGACGCCTACGACCTCGGTGTCCTCTACGACGACGCCAAGCACCGCTACCTGACGTACGTCCAGATGTCGGAGGCGATCCTGCACTTCGTGCGGGCCGGGCACCGGGTGGCGGCGGTCTTCTACGGCCACCCGGGCATCTTCGTGCTGTCCAGCCACCGCGCCGTCCGGATCGCCCGCCGCGAGGGCCACACCGCCGTGATGCGGCCGGGCATCAGCGCCCTGGACGTGCTCTGCGCCGACCTCGGCGTGGACCCGAGCACCCCCGGCATGCAGACCTTCGAGGCCTCCGACCTGCTGATCCGCGGCCGGCGCCTCGACCCCGGCCTGCACCTGGTGCTCTGGCAGGTCGGCATCGTCGGCGAACTCGACTACCGACGCGGCGGGTTCACCAACCGCCACCTGCCCGTCCTGGTGGACCGGCTGGAGGAGGTCTACGGGCCGGACCACACCGTGGTCAACTACGTCGGCGCCCGCTACCGGGGCCTCGACCCCGTCACCGACCGGCACACCGTGGCCGCCCTGCGGGACCCGGCCGTGCGGCGCACCGTCACCAGCGCCTCCACCTGGTACCTGCCGCCCGCCGTCGCCGCCCCGGCCGATCCGGCGGTGCTCGAACGCCTCGGTCTGCTCGGACCCGGTCGGACCGTCCGCCCGCCCGACGGCCCGCTCCGGGTCGTCGACGCGTACGGCCCGCGCGAACTCGCCGCCCTCCGCGACTTCGCCGACTTCCGCATCCCGCCCGGCTTCCACTGGCAGGAGGACACCCCCGGCGCCCGCTTCGCCCTCGCCCTCGGCGAGGACAGCGTCCTGCGCGAACGCTACGTCCGGGAGCCCGCGGCCGCCGTGGCGGACTGGGCCCCGCCGGACCTCGGCGCCGACGAGCGCGCCCTGCTGGCCCGGCGCGAGGACCTGGCCCTGCAGGCCGCCGCCCGGGGCGTCCCCCGGCAGCCCCGGCCGGAGGCGGCGCGCCGCCTGCGCACCCTGCTCACCCGCAAGTCCGAGGCCCGCAGGCTGGCGCAGGACGGCTCGGCGGGCTGGCCTTCGATCCGGCGCGACCTGGACGCCGTCCTCGGCGGGGCCCTGTACCCGTGGACGGGCCTGTACGGCACCCCGGACGGCGACCTCTCGGTCTACGTCCTGGGCCGCGCCACCGACCCGCCCCGGCACCGGGTTCACGTCGACGGCCGCCGCGTCACCGATCCGCGCTACGCGCACGGCGTGCTGCGCTGGCGCGCGGCGGACGGCGGCCCCGGCGGCGAACTGCGGACGGAGTTCGGCCGCGACGGGCGGCGTCGGCTGACCGGAACCGTCGCGGGCGCGGCGGTGCGCCTGACCGACTACCCGCTGCCCGAGGTGCCGCCGCTGGCCGACCTGGTCGGCGGGTACCGCAGCGAGGGCCTGCGCGTGGACGTCACCTCCGGCGCCCCCGGCTCGGCCCCGCGGCTGAGCGTCACCGTCGACGAGGAGCCCGTCACCGCCGCCGTGGTGGTCGGATCGGCGGGCTTCGAGGTGGACGGCGTCACCGTCCCGTTCTCCGCGGCGGTGGCGGAGGTCCCCCCGTGCCTGTACGGGGAGTACCGGCTGCGGCTGCCCGGCCGGCCGGGCGGCGCCCGTCTGCGGGTCGCCCCGGACGGTGTCGTGCTCGACGGCCGGCCCGTGGCCGAGGCCTCGCCGAGCGGCCGGCGGCTCGGCTGGCAGGACGGACCGGAACCGCTGCCCTCCGCCGAACTCACCCTGCTGCTCGACCCGATCACCCTGCATCCGATGCTGCACGGCACCGGCCGGACGGCGGACGGCGCACCGTTCCCGCTGCTCGGCATGGTCCCGGTCGACGACGAGGCCGCCCGGCTGCTCGCCGCCCGGCCGCGGTTCGGCATCCCGGCCGGCCCCTGGGCCCGTCTGACGGCGCTCGCGGCCAGGGCGAGCCACGACGGCGGGCTGTTCTGGTGGCACGGCTGGGAGCAGTCGGCCACCGCCCTGCGGACGGTGGAGCGCGCCCTGTGGGAGCGCGGTCCGTAGGAGGTCGGCCGGTGGCGCCCGGCACGGGCCCGGCCGTCGGCGGCCGGGCCCGTGCCGGGACGGGGGTGTCAGCGCAGGCCGGCGAAGAGGTCGTTCTCCGGAAGGGCCGCGCCGGTGGGGTCCTTGACCCGCAGGAAGGTCTCCACGCCCATCAGCTCGCTGAACCGCTCCTTGCCCATCTTCAGGAAGAAGATGTTCTCGCCCTGGCTGGCGTGGGCGGCCAGGGCGTCGAACTTCCGGCCGCCGAACGCGGTGGTGTCCACCCAGGTGGTGATCTCCTCGTCCGGCAGGCCGATCTCCGACATGTCGGGCATCTCGGCCGCCTCCGCCGGGTCCGGATCCTCCCAGTCCCCGCCGAACTCGCGCATGACCTCGCCGAACCGCTGCATCGCCGAGCGCGGCGCCGTCGTCCAGTAGACCTTCGGCGTCAGGTCGGTCAGCTCCAGCGCCGCCATGGTGATGCGGTGGGCCTGGATGTGGTCGGGGTGGCCGTAGAACCCGTTCTCGTCGTAGGTGACGACCACGTCGGGCCGGTAGTGCCGGATCAGTTCGGCGAGGCGGGCGGCGCCCTCCTCCACCGGCGTGCGCCAGAACGACCCGGGCGCGTCGTTGCTCGCCCAGCCCATCATCCCGGAGTCGGCGTACTCCAGCAGCTCCAGGTGACTGACCTTCAGCACCTCGCAGCTGGCCTCCAGCTCCTGCCGGCGCATCGCGGCGACGGCCTCGGGGTCGTGCCCGGACTCGCCCGGCTTGACCCCTCCCGGCCCGTCACCGCACCGGCCGTCCGTACAGGTGACGAGCACCGTGCGGATGCCCTCCGCCGCGTACCGGGCGAGGACACCCCCCGTCCCGGTGGCCTCGTCATCGGGATGGGCGTGCACCGCCATCAGCGTCAAGGGCCGGTCAGCCATGAGAATCCGTCCTCCGGTGTGAAAAGTTCGCGCCCCCAGTCTGCGCCACGGGGGCAAGTGGTTTCGCCCGATCCGTGGAAGACCTACGCACGCCCGGCGGCCAGGGTGACGGGCAGCCCGGCCTCGATGCGGCGCAGCAGACGGCCGCCGTGGACGCCGGGGGCGTCGAAGCCGCGCAGGTCGTCCGGGTCGTCGTCGGTGTCGCCGTCGGTGCACAGGACCTCGGGCACCAGCACGGTCCCGGCGGCGGGTATCCCGGCGCCGGAGGGGACCAGGTACGCGGGGGCGAGGACGGGCCCGTGCAGGGTGCCTTCGATCAGGTCGGGCTCGAACTCCCCGGACAGCACCGTCACCCGGGCGTGCAGGTCGCCGTGGAGCATGACCAGCTTGTCGGTCATGCTCCCGACGAAGGCCTCCACGTGGACGCTGCCGCGCACCAGCAGCTTGGCGTCCCCCTCCAGGTAGACGGCGGCCGCCCGCAGGTCGCCGAGCACGATCAGCGCGGGGCAGCCGTCGTCGGTGTTGAGGACGGCGCCGGTGACGTCGAGGTCGCCGTCGACGACGTAGCCGGTGCCCTCCGGCTCCGCGGCGTCGAGATCGAGGTGCCCGTCGATCGACAGGGCACCGGCGTGGACGTCGTACGACTCCTCGTAGAGGTTCTCGTACGAGGTGACGGGCAGGCCACGGTGCTCGAAGAGGGCCACCGACTCGTCCCAACTGTGCAGCGTGGTGGTGATGTTCATGCGACGAACTCTGCCACGCGGCACCGTCAGCCGATCGCAACCGGATCGAGACCGACCGTTTCGCCCAACCCGGGTCCGCCGCGCCCCGGGGTTCCCTACGCTGGGGCCGATTCACTTGATCCGGCCGTTTCGGCACGGGACTTCGAGGGGGAGCCATGGAGCTCGACGCGTTCATGGAGCTGGCCGGCCCACCGATCAGCGCCGCGATCGCCGCCTACGGGGGCGCGGTCCTCACGCAGGCGGAGGAGGCGGCCGCGAATGCCACCGTGGGCCTGGGCACCCGCATCCTCCAGCGCGTCTGGCACCGGCGCGACGAGCGGCAGCGCGAGGCGCTGGAGGCAGACGTCCTCGACGCGGCGGAGGAGGACGCGGGCGCCGATGCACAGGAGGCGCTGCGGCAGGCCGTCCTGCGGACGCTGCAGCAGGACCCGGAGCTGCTGGCGGAGCTGGCCGCGCTGCTGCCCCGGCCGGAGCCGTCGCCGGTCAGCATCGTCGTGTCGGGCCAGGGGGCCATCGTCAACACCGGCACCAACGAAGGGACGATGAGTACCAGGACGGTCATCCACAAGGACGGCACCCGGTGACGTCGCCCACGCACAACTTCAGCGGCGCCGGGCAGATCGCCAACTTCAACAGCACCAACGAGGGCGTGATCGTCACCCAGGTCACGACGATCGTGCTGCCCGCCGAGACACTGCACTCCGCGGCCGACACCCCGGCCGGCGGGGTCGTCCACCTGCTCCCACCGAACCGCCGCTTCACCGGCCGCCAGCGGGAACTGACGGCGCTGCGCGAGGAGTTGAGCGCCGAACGCTCCGAGCCCGGTGCCCCGACAGTGGTCGTCCACGGGCTGGGCGGGGTCGGCAAGAGCACCCTGGCGCTGCAGTACGCCCAGAGCTTCCGCGCGGCGTACGACCTGGTCTGGTGGATCGACGCGTCCTCCCCGGGGGGTGTCGAGGAGGCGCTGGCAGGGATCGCCCGGCGGCTGAGCCCCGCCTGGGCCGGAACCGCGCAGCAGCCGGAGCTGACCGCCTGGGCCCTGGCCTGGCTCCAGCACCACACCGACTGGCTGTTGGTGTACGACAACGTCGAGGACCCGGAGCTGCTCGCGCCGCTCCTGGGCAGCCTCACCGGCGGGCACCACCTGGTCACCACCCGGCTCGCCGACGACTGGGACGAGCTCGGCGTCGCCTCGGACGGCGCGCTCCTCGTACTCGACGTCCTCCCCCAGGAGCAGGCGGCCCAGCTGCTCTGGTCCTGGGTCTCCGAGTGGGACCGGTCCGAGGAGTCGCGCTGGGAGGTCGGGCAGCTGGCCCGGGAGCTCGGCGGCCTCCCGCTCGCCCTGGAGCAGGCGGGCGCCTACCTGCGCCGGACCCGCAGCACGGTCGCCTCCTACCGCCGTCGGCTCGGGCTCCAGCTGTCCAGGGCCCCCGCCGGCCAGGACCCGCAGCGCACCGTCGCCAGGATCTGGCAGGTCACCCTCGAAGCGGTCGCCGCCGACGATCCGGCCGCGGCTGACCTCCTGCACGCCCTGGCCTGGCTCGACGCCGACGGCTGCCCGCGCGACCTGGTGTCCGGGCTGGCCCCGGACGAGGTCGCGGCCGACGACGCGCTCGGCGTCCTGCACGCGTACAGCATGATCGGCTACGCCTGGCGCGACGTACGGGTGCACCGCCTGGTCCAGGGCGTGCTGCGGGCCGACGCCCTCGCCCGGCGCCGGCCGGGGGAGGCTCCCCGGGGCCGGCGCGAGGCCGAACAGGCCGTGCTGCGGGCCGTCCAGCCGGCCGGTCCGGAGCAGGAGGCCGACGCCGCCGAGCTGGCCCGGCTGGCCGGGCAGGTCCGCGCCCTGGCGGCGACCGACCCGCGGGACAGCTGCGACACGCCGGTGTTCAGGCTCTACGCCGACACTGCCGTGCACCTGGAAACGGAGGGTCAGACCGCCCGGGCGCTGCCGCTGTACGAGGCCTACGACGCCCAGATCAGGAACGGATTCGGGCCCGACCACCCGTTCGCGCTGGTGGCCCGCTGCGCCGTCGCCCGGGTCCACCTCGCGACCGGCCGGCCCGAACGGACCGTCGAGCTCCTCACACCGCTCCTGGAGCAGAGCCTGCGGGTCCACGACGCCGGGCACCTCACCACCCTCAACATCCGCAGCCACCTCGCCTCCGCCCACCAGGCCTGCGGCCGGGTCCAACAGGCGATCGAGGAGTACGAGAAGGCCGCCGCCGACAGCCGGGACGCCCTCGGCCCGGAGCACGTCCGGACCCTGACCCTGCTGAGCGACCTGGCCGGTGCCTACGAATCCGTCGGCCGGACCGACCGGGCCATCGGGATCTACGAGGACGTCGTCCGACGGGAGTCCGCCACCGGCTACGAGAACCTGCTCCGACCCTTGCTCCGACTCAACGGCCTGCGGCTGCGGAACAACCTCGCCGGGGCGTACGAAAGCGTCGGCCGCCACCGGGAGTCGATCGCCCTCTACCGGGAGGTGCTGGCCGGCTTCGAGGAACTGGCCGGCTCCGAACACCCCGACACCCTCACCTGTCTGAGCAACCTCGGCTACACCCACGAGTCGGCCGGCGACCTGGAACCGGCTCAGGAGATCTACCGGGACGTCCTCACCCGGCGTGCGGCCGCCCTCGGCGAGGAGCACCCCGACACCCTGCTCAGCCGGAGCAACCTCGCCTACCTCTGTCTGACGACCGGCGACATCGCGACCGGGTACGACCTCTGCCGGACGACCCTGACCCAGCGCACCGGCGTGCTGGGCCCGGAGCACCCCGACACCCTGGTCAGCCTCGGCATGATGGCCTCCGCCCACGATGCGGCCGGGGAGCCGGACCAAGCACTGGCCCTGTTCGAGGAGGCCCTGCACCTGCGCCGAAAGGTCCTCGGCCCTGTTCACCCGGACACGCTGCGGAGCGCGGGGATCCTCGCGTCCGCCTACCACGAGCGGGGGGAGTCCGCCCGGGCCGTCCCCCTGTTCGAAACCGTCCTGGCCGAACAGGAGCGACTGCTCGGCCCGGAGAGCCGCGACGCCCTCGTCAGCCGCAACAACCTCGCGGCGGCCTGCCGGGCCTCGGGCGACGTGGAGCGGGCACGGTCGCTGATCACCACCGTGCTGGAGCAGCGCACCCGCCTCCTGGGCCCGGACCACCCGGACACCCTCGGCAGTCGTGCCTCCCTGGCCCGGGTGCACCAGGCCTCCGGCGATCTCACCCGGGCCATCGACGGGTACCAGGCCACCCTCGCCAGACTGACCGAGGTGGTCGGCGCGGACCACCCCGTCTCCACCGTGGTGGCGGGCCTCCTGGCCGCTGCCCTGCGCGGACGGGACGACCCCAGTCCGCCGTAGCGGCCGGGCGGTGTCACCCGTCCCGTCCCGACTCGTCCGGCGAGCCGGGACGGGACGGTTCTCCTACGATCGGACGCGACAGCGGCCCCCAGGGACGGGTTGGTTCCCATGACCGATCACATCGACGGGATCGACCCGTCGACGCCGAGCATCGCCCGGGTGTACGACTACCTGCTCGTCGGCACCGACAACTACGCCGTCGACCGCGAGATCGGCGACTTCTTCCTCCGGGAGCTGCCCGGTTCGGTGGCCTTCCCGCTCTCCAACCGCAAGGCCCTGGTCCGCGCGTTGATCGCCCTGGCCCCCGACCGGCACGGTCCCTGACCTGTCCGCACCCCGGGCAGCCGGGCCCGGCCGACCTGCGCCGACCGGGCTCCTCGCGCGCCCGCCCCGGTCAGGACAGGTAGTCCTCCAGCCCGCCGTCGCGCCGGGTGTCCAGGGTGACGCAGTGGAAGCCGCCGCCGAGCGCCCGGGAGTGCCGCAGCCGGTGCGGCAGGACGGTGATCCCGGCGTGCTCCAGCAGCTTGATCAGGCTCTCCTGGCCGGACTCGACGATCGCGGTGTCCGGGGAGACCATCAGCAGGTTCATGCTGATCCAGCTCTCGCTGAGCGCGTGCTCGGGCGCGTCCCCGGCGGGTTCGGCCGGCGGGCACCACAGGACGTCCCAGCCCTTCAGCGGCTCCGGGACGGTGTCCGGGCTGATCCGGTCGGGGTTGAGCAGCACCAGACCCGGCCGCAGCAGGGCGATGGTGCTGTCGATGTGGGTGTAGCCGTAGATGTCGCGCAGCGGGTGCAGCCGCAGGCCGCCGTCACCGAGCAGGCCGAGGGTGGACTCCAGCCACCGCAGGCCGAGTTCGTTCCCGCTGCGGGAGACCTGGTAGAACACGTCCCGACCGAGTCGCAGCACGTTCGCGGCGTCGAAGACCGGCTCGGCCTCGCCCAGCAGCGGAAGCCCGTCCTCGTCGAACTCGAAGAGCGCGTCGCTCAGCTGCGGCCGGGGCGCGGCCACCCAGCGCGCGCCGCGGCGCAGGTAGTCCTGGAAGAGTCCGCGCAGGCCGAACACCTCGAAGTAGCGCTGCCGCATCGGGCTCGCCACCTCGATCACCGTCTCGCCGACCACCAGGGTGAGGTCCCGCGGGCAGTAGGAGTGGAAGCCGCCGTCGGCCTTCCAGAGCGGGGAGGCGAACTCGGCCGCGTGGTCGACCGCCTCGGGCCGGTGGACGGTGACGCCGAGGCCGCGCAGGGTGGCCACCAGCGCGTCCAGGTCCTCCTCGGTCTCCTCCACGACCTGTCGGGAGTAGGGACCGACCTCGACCGAGCCGAGGTCGGCGGCACTGGTCTTCGGGAAGCAGGACAGCCAGGAGGACGGCTCGGTCTGCTCGGGCAGCCGGGCGCCGACGGCGGTCCCGACCACGATCTCCCGCAGTGTGGTGAATTCGTCCCAGCTGTGGACCGGACGGGCCGAATCGGACATGGCTCTCCCTTGACACGGGTTTTGGGGAAAAACGCAGACAGGACGGCTTGCGCGACGGATCGGAACCGGGCCGACCGGAACCGTGCGGCTCCGATGCGTTCGGCCTCGAACCGTACGACCCCGAGCCGCGGGGATTCGAATCGCACGAATTCGAACAGCACCGCCGGACGGCAGCGCCCGGCCGGCGCCGAAAGACCGCGAGCCTCCGACGGAGCGGCGGCCCCCCCGAACACGCGGAACCAGCGACGGAAATCGGGACGGATCAATCGCCGGGCCGGCTCCGGCCGACCACGAAGTACGGGAAATCACCGACGGGGCAACCGAATTCGCCTTTCGAAGGCCGGGATCGACGTCAAGCTACCCGGACGACCGACGGCCGCGCAAGGACCGTGATCGGCACCGGAAGCGCCAACGCCACGGCCCTGCGTCCGGCCCGCCCGTTGTTCGACTCCCCTGCTCCGACGCCGATCAACACCCGGACGGCCGGCCCGATCACCACCCCGACGACGCGGCTGCGCGCCCCGCCCCGCGGTTCACCACCGCCAGGCCCGACGGATCCGGCTCCCGCCCGCCAGGGCCAGCAGTGCCCCGCCCGCGGCGGCGACCCCGGCCACCGTCAGGTTCTGGCGCTGCGCCCGGCGCCGGTCGGCGACGGCCGCCTGGGCGGAGGCCGCCAGGAAGGCCCGCTCGACCCCGGCCGCGGCCAGCTCGCCGGCCGCCACCCGCCGCATGAGCTGCTCCAACCGCACACCCCGGTACAGCAGTTCCGGGTCCCGGTCGGCGGCAGACCAGCCCCGGGCGGCCGCGGAGAGCCTGCGCTGCTCCCCCAGCGCCTCGCCGCCCTCCGCCAGCCACTCGCGCAGCCTGGGCCAGGCCTGCGGCAGCGCATGGTGGGACAGTTCCACGCTGTCCCGGTCCACCACCACGAGACGTGCCCGGACCAGCCGTTCCATCACCTCCGGCACACCGGGGTCGTCGAACTCGGCCCGCCGGACCGGCCTGCGGGTGCCCTCGTCCCCTCCCGGCAGCAGGTCCCCCGCCGGCAGGAGCCCGCCGCCCGGCGTCAGCGCGTCACCCAGGACCATCGCGCCGTCGGCCACGTCCTCGCCGGCCCCGAGCAACTCCCCGCCGAGCCGCAGGAACACCGCGCGGGCGCGCAACTGGCCGGCCGGGTCCAGCCCGTTGTACAGCGTCTCCGCCGTCCGGGCCAGCGCGCCCTCGAAACCTCCGGTCGCCTGGAACCCGGCCAGGGTGAGCGCGTTGCCGCTGCGCCGCCGCCAGGTCTCCAGCAGCGCCGCGGACACCAGCGGGAGCGCGCCCGGCTGCTGCGCGGCGGTCGAGATGAGGACGGCCAGCAGAGCGCCCTCGACGGTACAGCCGGAGCGTAACGCCGGCTCGGTGATCGCCCGTCGCAGCTCGTCCGGCGCCGGACGGCCCACCGACAGCATCGCCTGCCGGCCGGCCTCGGCCAGCCCCGGGTGCTCGGCGAACAGCGGCCCGCACTGGTCGGAGCGGAGCACCAGCACCACCCGACACCGGGCCGGTGCCGGCACCGGCAGCCCGTCCGGCGCCTCGCCCGGAGCGCCCGCGGCGGTCGCCACCAGCGCGTCCAGGAAGCGCGCCCGCTCGGCGGCGTCCCGGCAGCGGGTCCGCAGCTGCTCGCCCTGATCCACCACCAGCACCGGATCCCCGGCCGTCGGCCCGGCGGTACCCCGCGCCGGCTCCCCGACCCGCTGCCCGAGCCGGGCGAGCGCGAGCGCGAACGCCTCCATGGGTCGTTCACCGGGAGTCAGCAGCGCCACCGGAACGCCGCCGTCGACCGGAGGCCGCCGCACCCCGCCACCGGCCCCGGCTCTTCCCCCAGACGCCGCCGCGGCGCCCGGGGCCCCGCCGAGCCGGGCCAGCAGACCGGCTCTGACCAGCGAGGACTTGCCCGCCCCGGACGGCCCGGAGAGGATCACCAACCGCCGTTCGGCCAGCAGAGCGGCCAGCCGGTCCAGCAGCGCCTCGCGGCCGAAGAAGCGCTCGGCGTCGGCCGCCTCGAACGCGGCCGGGCCCGGGTAGGGGGCGCGTCCGGCGTCCTGGGAGCGCCGCCGGGCGGCGGTGTCGGCGGCCAGTTCGGCGGCGAGCAGCTGCCAGCGGTGCCGCCACTCCCGCACGTCCCCGCCGCAGGCCTGCACATAGGCGACGGTCACGGCGAGGCTGGGCAGCCGACGGCCGCCCGCGGCCACCGACAGGCTGGCCGCCGAACAGTGGGCCCGCAGCGCGAGTTGACGGTACGGCGGACTTCCGGCGCTCTGCCGCAGAGCCCGAAGATCGCCCGCGAAGCGCAGCAGCGGCCCGTCCCCAGGGTCCAGCGGACTTTCCCGACGCGGCACAACGGCCCCCTTCTCGGTTGAAGCGGTGTCCTGAAACCTTGAGTTCCCACGCACCACACGCGCCGCGTGCGCCTCGTGTCCATCCCCCCGTTGATTCATCATGCACAGGACCGTTGGCGTCAAACAATGGTGCGTGCGGGTCGGTTGTTCCGAGTTGATGTTCAATGTCCAGCCGCACGGCGCCGAACAAAGCCGTTGGGATAGAACCGGAACCCGCAGCCTTCGCTGACTTCGGAGATATCCATGAGGTTCACGCGGTACTGCCGTTCCCTCCTGTCCACACCCGCGATGGCGGTGGAGCGGTACACCAAGAGCCACCAGTCCGGGGCCGACATCTCCATGGTCGACCTGGAGGATTCGGTCCCACCCGCCCGAAAGGAGGAGGCCCGTCACCTCGCCGAGGAGTTCTTCGCGCTCCCGTCCGCCAAGCTCGCGCGCAGCGCGGTGCGCATCAACACCCTTTCCGGACCGGACGGTCTGCGCGACCTGATCGCCATCGCCCGGTACCGCGTCAAACCGGACCTGGTACTGATCCCGATGGCCGAGTCCCCCCGGGACATCGAGATCGCCGCCGGCGCGCTCGCCGCGGACTGCCCGGAGACCGAGTTCCTGGCGGTCGTGGAGACGCCGCTGGGCATCGAGCACGCGCCCGCCATCGCGGCCGCCGGGCACCGGCTGCGCGGGCTGGTCTTCGGCTCGGCGGACTACGCCTTCGCGGTCGGCGCCCGGCTCTCCTGGGAGGCCCTGTCCCACGCCCGCGGACGGGTCGTCAACAGCGCCCGGGCGGCGGGGGTGGAGGCGATGGACGCGCCGTTCTTCGAGGTCTCCGACCTCGTCGGACTGCGCCGGGAGGCCGGGCTCGCCCGGGACTTCGGGTTCAGCGGCAAGATCGCCGTCCATCCGCGCCAACTCGAGCTGATCAACGAGATGTTCAGCCCGGACGAGGAGCTGCTGGAACGCGCCCGCCGGGTGGTCGCGGCCGGTCTGGAGAACGGCCGTTCGGTCACCGTGGTGGACGGGGTGATGGTCGGCATGCCGTTCTTCGAGGCCTCGCAGCGCCTCATCGAGCAGTTCGACCCGCCCCGGCCGGACGTACCACCGCATTCCCACCCATCACAGCGCTCACAGCACTCGCAGCACTCGCAGCACCGACCGCAGGACCACGCGCCCACCGACCCCCCGACCCACCCGACGGAGAAGTGACGATGACCGAAGAATCCATCCTCGGCCCGCGCCGGTACCGCAACGCCGAGGCCATGCTGGCCGCCGCCGACCCGGTCTGGCAGGCGGCCGCCGCCAACGGACTGATCGGCATCACGGCGGACTCGGAGTCCAACAACCGGCTGATCGTCCGCGAGACCGGCCACGAGTTCGCCAACATGGTCTCCTGCTCGTACCTGGGCCTGAACAACCATCCCGCGGTCCTGGCCGGCGCGGTGGACGCGCTGACCGAGTCCCGCGGCACCTCGCTGGTCCTCTCCACCACCCGGATCCGGCACAACCTGCTGGTGCGGATGGAGGAGGAACTCGGCGAGCTGTTCGGCGCCCACATCCTGCCGGGAGCGTCCTGCACCACGCTCACCGCCGGCATCCTGCCGCTGATCGCCTCCGGCCACCTGGACGGCACCTGTCAGGGCGGCGGCGGGCCCCGGGTGATGGTCTTCGACCGCTTCTGCCACTTCTGTATGGCGTACATGAAGCCGATCTGCGCGGACGAGTCGCTGGTGCTGACCTGTCCGCACAACGACCTGAACTACCTGGAGGACATCTGCCGCAAGTACCCGAGGGTCGCCTACGTCGCCGACGGCGCCTACTCGATGGGCGGCACCGCGGCCCTCGACGGGCTGCTCGAGCTCCAGGACCGCTACGGGCTGTTCCTCTACATCGACGACTCCCACTCGCTGTCCATAGCGGGCGAGCGCGGCGAGGGCTACGTCCGCTCCCGGCTGGAGATGAACCCGCTGACGGTGATCACCGCGAGCCTCGGCAAGGCCTTCGGCACCAGCGGCGGCGTCGCGATGCTCGGCAACCGCGAGCAGTTCGAGTTCCTGCACCGGCACGCCGGCCCGATCGGCTGGTCGCAGAACATCCCGCTGCCGATGGTCGGCGCCTCGCTGGCCAGCGCGGCCATCCACCGCTCCCCCGAACTGGCCGAGCTCCAGGGGAAGCTGGCCCGCAACATCGAGCTCTTCGACGAGCTGCTGCCGACCACCTTCGCGGGCAACGGCCTGCCGGTGCGCCGGGTCGACGTCGGGGAGGCCGAGCGCGCGGTCAAGCTGTCCGCCCAGCTCTTCGAGCGCGGCTACTACAGCTCCGCGGTGTTCTTCCCGATCGTGCCCAAGGGCGAGGCCGGGCTCCGGCTGATGCTGCGCGCCGACATGGACGAGCGGCTGATCCGCGACTTCGCCGGCCACGTCAAGGAACTCACCGCCGACCTCTAGGACCTGGGAGCAGCCGCGATGGACACCACCGAACCCGCCGGCTACCGGCGGATCGGCGAGCGCCGCTACCGCGAGGTGGTCGGTCGCTACTACGAGGAGTTCGAGGTCGGCGAGGTGGTCGAGCACCGCCCCGGACGGACCGTCACCGAGCTCGACAACGTGCTGATGAGCATGCTGAGCATGAACGACGCCCCGCTGCACATCGACGCCGCCTACAGCGCACACACCCCCTGGGGAAAGCCGATCGTCTCCAGCCTGGTGACGCTCAGCATCGTCGGCGGGATGACCGCCCGGTCGACGAGCGGGCGCACCATCGCCAACCTGGGCTGGGAGAACATCCGGATGACCCATCCGGTGTTCACCGGCGACACCCTCTACGCGGAGACGGAGACCCTCGCCAAGCGGGTGTCCGAGAGCCGCCCCGGGCAGGGCATCGTGCGCTGCCGCACCACCGGGACGAAGTCCACCGGCGAGGTCGTGGTGGTGTTCGAACGCAGCTTCCTCGTCCCGCTGCGCGGCCACGGCCTGGACGAGGTCGCCGGGTACTGACGCGGCATCGCGCGACCGGGCCCGACGGTGGGAACCGTCGGGCCCGGTCGCGTGGGCGGGGAGGGCGGCCGGTCGCCCTCCGCCTCCGCGGGGAGGGGCGGCCACCCCTCCCCGCACACCGGTCACTCCTCGCGGTGGACGTCCACCAGCACCTTGCCCCTGGTCTGCCGCGCGGCCATCGCCCGGTGCACCTCGGCCACCCCGGACAGCGGCACGGTCCGGTCGATCCAGGCCACCACCCGCTTCTCGGCGGCGAGCCGGAACAGGTGGTCGGCGACCCCCTCGAACAGCGCCCGGTCCGCCAGGACGTGCTTGAGCCAGAAGCCCTGCGCCCCCGCCGAGCCCTCGGTCAGCTCGCCCATCGTGAAGCCGTCCTCCACTCCGCCCCGCGCCCCGACCGACACCAGCCGCCCGAAGGGGGCCAGTCCGGCCAGCCCGGCGCGCAGCACCCGGCCGCCGACCGAGTCGAGGAACAGGTCCAGCCCGCCCGACTCCGCGAGCCGGGCGGCCAGGTCGGGGTCCTCGGAGTCGAGCACGGAGTCGGCGCCCAGCGAGCGCAGGAACTCCCGCTTCTCCGGCGTGGAGGCCAGGGCGACCACCCGGGACGCGCCCAGCTCCCTGGCCAGCTGCACCGCCAGGTGCCCGACCCCGCCCGCCGCCGCGGACACCCCCACCGCGTCGCCCGGCCGCAGCCGCCCCGCCAGGACCAGCGCGCCGTAGGCCGTCCCGCCCTGCTCCAGCAGCGCGAGCGCCTGCTCGTCGTCCACGCCGTCCGGCACCTCCACCGTGTGCGCCGCCTCGGGGACGGCCACCCCGGCGTACCCGCCGCCGGTGCGCAGCAGCGCGACGACCCTCCGGCCGTCCTCGCGGCGCCGCCCGACCACGTCGACGCCGAGCACCGCCGGCAGCGGCAGCTGCAGGTACTCGCCGGCGCGGATCTCCAGGTCGGCGTAGTTGAGCCCGGCCAGGGTGACGTCGACCAGCACCTGGCCCGGGCCGGCCACCGGTTCCGGCACCGTCTCGATGCGGAGCTCCTCCGGCCCGCCGTAGCGGTGGATCACCACCGCGCGCATGCCCTTTCCCGTCCCGGTCCCGTTCTCGTCCACCTGGTCCCCTACCGCCTTGCCCACGGTCACCTCGTTCACGTCGGTCACGTCAGTCACGTCGGTCACATCGGTCACATCGGTCACATCGGTCACGTCCACCTCGTCCACGGCCGTCCCTCCCCCGTCCGCCCCGGCCCTCATCAGGCGAACAGCGCGAGCAGCGCGGTCTCCAGGGTGCGGGCGGCCTCCGGGCTCTCGGCGACCGCGCAGTACATCACCGAGCCGTCGGCCGGCCCGAAGTCGCTGCTGAACAGCACACCGGTGCCGCGCTGCCGGTCGAAGGCCAGACCGGCCGCGCCGGTCTCCGCCACGGCCTCGGCGAAGGACGGCACCTTGAGGCCGGCCAGCTCCAGGAGGTGGCGCGAGCCGCGGTGCTCCTCGCGCAGCAGCCGGCCGCGGAAGACGTCGTGCAGGTGGCTGGAGCCGGTGAGCCGGCCGTTGGTCTCGTGGAAGTAGATCTCGCCCTTGGGAGTCAGCACGGCGTCCGCGCTGACCGTGCCGCGGTAGCCGATCACCCGCAGCGACTCGCCCAGCCGGGCACCCAGCTGGACGAGTTCGGCCCAGGCCCCGGCATCCGGGGTGACCGGCGGCGTGATCTCCCCGACCACCACCGGCCGCATGACCATCTCGCCGCAGCCGGACAGGACCACCGCCTTGTCGCTGATGGCGAACTCGGCGTACAGCGGCGCACAGTCGGGGAAGTACCGCTCCACCACCACCCGTTGGCCGCGCCCGGCGGTCAGCCAGCTCCACCGCTCGGCCACGTACGCGGCCACCGCCGCCCGGTCCGGCAGCGGCACCACCCGCTCGGCGCCGACCGCCTCCACCCGCTCGTCCCGGGCGAGGATCTCGTTGCCCCGGCCGCCCACCTGGTACTCGACCTTCAGCATCACGCTGTGCCCCTGCCCCAGCAGGTGCTCGACGGCGGCCTCGACCTCGGCCGGCGAACCGGCCACCCGCCCGGGCGGGATCGGCACCCCGGCGCCGGCGGCCAGCGCCCGGAACCCCGCCTTGCTGTTGACCAGGGCGTTGCCGCCCTGCGCGGCGAAGTCCAGGCCGGGCATGGCGTGCGCCACGCCGAGCGCGGCCGCCAGCTCCGCCGCCGCGCCGTTCGGCGAGACGGCCAGCACCCGGTCGACGGTGCGCCCGTCCAGGGCGCGGCCCAGCTCCGCGAGGAAGCCCGGGTCGACCAGACGGTCCGCGGTGAGCACCTGGTCGCCCTGGTCGCCCGGCGGCGGCACCACGAAGGTCAGGCTGTCGGCCCGCACCCCGGTCAGCCCGGTGACGTACGCCAGGTACTCCGGGTCCGGGCCCCAGGGCAGCACCAGGACGTCGCCGTCCTCGGCCCACCAGAGCATCCGCTGTGCCCCGCACCCGGCGTACCGCAGCTCCAGCGGCATCGCCCCGGTGGGGTCCCCGACCATCTCCTCGGTGCGGTTGTTCGCGATGCAGAGCGTCGTCATCTGGTGGACTCTCCCGGCGTTCGGCGCTGTTGCGACCCAAGGTCCTGGTCCCACGCACGGCACGGGTGTGGCGTGCGGTACCGGTCTAGCGCACCGGGGTTGTTCTGGTTCGGCCCTCGGTCATTGAACAAAACGCCGAACAACCGGTGGCCCCGTGACCTGCGCGGTCGGGCCCGCGGAAGGCCCGTCCGGCGGCGGCCACCCGCGTCGACGCCGCCGGGGGCTACGAGCCGCAGCACGCGCCGCCCGCGGCGGCCTCGGCCGGGGTGCGGCCGGGCTCGACGGTCTGCCCCTCGGGCGTGCAGCAGGCCTCCGGTGTACCGTCCGCGCTCTTGCCGAGGGTGTCGGCGTCGGCCTTGACGACGTAGACCTCCCACGGCTCCTTGCCGGGGCCGGTCACCCAGGTCTTGTCCTGGAGGGCGTAGCAGCAGGAAGTGTCGTTCTCCTCGAAGGTGGCCAGGCCTGCACCCTTGAGGCGAGCGGTGGCGGCGGCGACCTGCTCGGTGCTCTCGACTTCGATGCCGAGGTGGTCCAGACGGGTGTCCTGGTCCGGTTCGCCCTCGATGAGGACGAGCTTGAGCGGCGGCTCGGCGATGGCGAAGTTGGCGTAGCCGGGGCGGCGCTTGGCCGGCTCGGTGCCGAAGAGCCTGGAGTAGAAGGCGATGGAGCCTTCGAGGTCGGCGACGCGCAGGGCGAGCTGTACACGGGACATGGCGGTGCTCTCCGATCCGAGGTCTTGTTTCGACAGGTGTCGATACAGCGAGCTTGCCCCCTGGCTTCGACAACTGTCAACATAGACACATGTCGAATTCAGTGCCGGCCCTGGCCCGGCTGGACGAGGTCGTGGCGTGCTGCTCGCCGATGGTCCGCGAGCCGCTGGACGAGGAGGTCGCGGCCGATCTGGCGCGGATGTTCAAAGCACTGTCGGACCCGGTGCGGCTGCGACTGCTGTCCCTGATCGCCTCGCACGAGGGCGGCGAGGCCTGCGTCTGCGACCTGACCGGCCCCTTCGACGTGTCCCAGCCGACCATCTCCCACCACCTGAAGGTGCTGCGCGAGGCCGGCCTGGTCGGCTCCGAGCGGCGCGGCACCTGGGTCTACTACTGGGTCCTGCCCGCCGCCCTGACCAGGCTCTCCTCCCTGCTCCGGACTCCGGCCGGCACCACCGCCACGACCGCGGGAGCCGCCGGATGACACGGATGGCACCGCTGGGCCGGCGGACCGCGGTCGAGTTCGTCGGTACGGGCGCGCTGGTCGCGGTGGTCGTCGGCTCCGGCATCCAGGCCACCAGGCTCTCCACGGACGTCGGCGTGCAGCTGCTCGCCGACTCCCTGGCGACCGTGCTCGGCCTGGGTTTGCTGATCCTCCTCCTCGGCCCGGTCTCCGGTGCCCACTTCAACCCGGCCGTCACCCTGGCCGCCTGGTGGACCGGCCGTCGCGGCGGCGAGGGCCCGGGCCTGCGCGAGGTCGCCGCCTACGTGCCCGCACAGATCGCCGGGGCGATCGGTGGCGCGGTGCTGGCCGACGCGATGTTCGCCGAGCCACTGGTGCGCTGGTCCACCCACGAGCGCTCGGCCCCGCACCTGTGGCTCGGAGAGGTGGTCGCCACCGCCGGACTGGTCCTGGTGGTCCTCGGCCTGCCCCGCACCGGCCGAGCGCGCTTCGCCCCCGGCGCGGTGGCCGCGTACATCGGAGCGGCGTACTGGTTCACCTCCTCCACCAGCTTCGCCAACCCCGCCGTCACGATCGGCCGGGCCTTCACCGACACCTTCGCCGGCATCGCCCCCGGCTCGGTGCCGCCGTTCGTCGCCGCCCAACTCATCGGCGCGGCCGTCGGCACCGCCCTGGCCGCCGCGCTGTTCGGCCGCCCCTCCGCCACCTCCCCCGCCGCCGACGTGGTGCCACCGCACGGCGAGCACCAGCCCGCCGTCCCCGTCCGCTGAACCGCCCCCTCCTCCGTCCCGAAGGATGAACCCGCCCGTGAGCACCTCCGCCGTCCCGTCCGTGCTGTTCGTCTGCGTGCACAACGCCGGCCGCTCCCAGATGGCCGCCGCCTTCCTCACCCACCTCGGCGGCGACCGCGTCGAGGTGCGCTCCGCCGGCTCCGTCCCGGCCGACACCGTCAACCCGGCCGTGGTCGAGGCCATGGCCGAGGCCGGCATCGACATCTCCGCCGAGACCCCGAAGGTCCTCACCACCGAGGCGGTGCGGGCGTCCGATGTCGTGATCACCATGGGCTGCGGCGACGTCTGCCCCCACTTCCCCGGCAAGCGCTACCTCGACTGGACGCTGGACGACCCCGCCGGCCAGGGGGTGGCCGCCGTCCGCCCGATCCGCGACCGGATCGAGCAGCGCGTCCGCGCCCTGCTCGCGGAACTCGGCGTCGAGGCCGCCGCCGGCTGAACGGCACGGTGACCGTCACGGCGATCCCGCACCTGAACAGGCAGGGAAATCGCGGAGATCGGCGAGGGCTGCTCGCCCCTCGGCTGACGTCCCCTCCGGGATCATCCCCCCCGGGGGCCGGACCTCCCGCCCTCACCCGATCGGCCGACAGCACGGCGTACCGTCCTCGCGGGTACCGTGGGTGTGCTGATCATCCGACCCGTCCGGCTCGTCCGACCCGACCGGCCCGATCACCGCGACTTCGTCCGCGGAAGAAGGAACGACATCCCATGACCACCACCGTCGCGGCCTACGCCGCACCCGCCCCCAAGGCACCGCTGGAGCGCACGACCATCGAGCGCCGCGCGGTCGGCGAACACGACGTGCTGATCGACATCGCCTTCGTCGGGATCTGCCACTCCGACATCCACCAGGCCCGCGAGGGCTGGGGCGAGGCCACCTTCCCGATGGTGCCGGGGCACGAGATAGCGGGCGTCGTCGCCGAGGTCGGCCCCGGCGTCACCGGGTTCGCGGTCGGCGACCGGGTGGGCGTCGGCTGCATGGTCGACTCCTGCCGCGTGTGCGACAACTGCCGGGCCGGGCTGGAGCAGTACTGCGACGACGGCCCGGTGTGGACGTACAACGCCGTCGGCAAGGACGGCCGGCCCACGTACGGCGGCTACGCGAAGAACGTGGTCGTCGACGAGAACTACGTCGTGCGCATCCCGGACGCGCTGCCGCTGGACACGGCCGCCCCGCTGCTGTGCGCGGGCATCACCACCTACTCCCCGCTGCGGCACTGGAACGCCGGGCCCGGCAAGCGGGTCGCCGTCGTGGGCCTCGGCGGGCTCGGCCACATGGGCGTGCAGATCGCCCACGCGCTCGGGGCCGAGGTCACCGTGCTCTCCCAGTCCCTGCGCAAGAAGGACGACGGCCTGCGGCTGGGCGCCGACCACTACCACGCCACCAGCGACCCGGCCACCTTCCGTGACCTCGCCGGCACCTTCGACCTCATCCTCAACACCGTCTCCGCCCCGCTCGACGTCGCCGCCTACTTCTCCCTGCTGCGCACCGACGGGGCCATGGTCAACGTCGGCCTCCCGGAGGAGCCCCTGGAGGTGGACCTCCGGGCGCTGAGCGGCAAGCGCCGCAGCATGAGCAGCTCGGGCATCGGCGGCATCGCCGAGACCCAGGAGATGCTGGACTTCTGCGCCGAGCACGGCGTGGCGGCCGAGATCGAACTGATCGGCGCCGACCGGATCAACGAGGCCTACGAGCGCGTCCTCGCCAGCGACGTCCGCTACCGCTTCGTCATCGACACCGCCACCATCTGACGAACGCCCGGCCGCGGCCGGGCGTTCGACGGCTCGCGCCCCGGGCTCCGTGTCGGGCGCGGCTCCGGTCGGTGACAGGAGCCACGCCCGCCGGGGTGCACCGGGGCGCGAGTGATCAGCGGGACGTCAGGGGGACATCCGCGGGCGTTCGACAGACCGCCAGCGGGAGCCCCGGTAGGTCAACGCCCCTGGAGGCGCTTGACGTTGTCGCCGAAGGACCAGCCCTTCGAGCCGTCCCAGTTGACCGACCACGTCATGAGCCCCTTCAGCGCACCGCTGAACGCGTTCCACGACTGGCCGACCAGGCCCGGGTCCATGTAGCCGCCGCCCGCGCCGGGCTGGGCCGGCAGGCCGGGGACCTGCTTGTCGTAGGGCACCTTGATGGTGGTGCCCTGGATGGTCAGGCCGTTGTTCAGGCAGGTGGTCTGGGCGGTGAAGCCCTGCACGGTGCCGGCCTGGTAGGAGTCGCCGGAGCAGCCGTACATGCTGCCGTTGTAGTACTGCATATTCAGCCACCACAGCTGCCCGTTGTCGGCGTACTTCTTGACGATCGGGAGGTAGGCGCCCCAGATCGACCCGTAGTTGACGCTACCTCCGGTGACGTACGCGGTCTCGGGGGCCATCGTCAGGCCGAAGCCGGCCGGCATCTGGGACAGCACGCCGTCGATGATGCGGATCAGGTTGGCCTGGGAGGCGGACAGCGTGTTGATGTTGCCGCTCCCGGACAGGCCGGTCTCGATGTCGATGTCGATCCCGTCGAAGTTGTACTTCTTGAGGATCGGTACGACGGTCGCCACGAACTTGTCGGCGACGGTGCTGGAGCTCAGGTCGATGCCCGCGGCGGCGCCGCCGATCGACATCAGGATCGTCGCCCCGGCGGCCTTGGCCTGGCACATCTCGGCGGGGGTCGAGACCTTGACGTTGGCGTCCATGCCGTCCTGCCACAGGACGGTGCCGTCCGAGAGGATCACCGGGAAGGCGGCGTTGATGACGTTGTAGCCGTGCGCGGCGATCCGGCTGTCCGTGATGGGCACCCAGCCCATGCCGGGGTGGACGCCGTTCAGGGCGCCGTCCCAGTTCTCCCAGTAGCCCTGGAGGACCTTGCCCGACGGCTTGGGCTTCGTGGGGCAGGTCTCGCCCGGCGGCGTGGTGGTGGGCGTCGCGGTGGGCGTGGACGTCGGCGTCGTGGTCGGCGTGGACGTGGAGGTCGGCGTCGTGGTCGGCGTCGGCGTGCTGGTCGACGTCGGCGTGGCGGTCGGCGAGGGGCTGCTGCCGCCAGGGCCGGTGAGCGACACGTCGTCCGCGTAGAACGCGGGCTGCCCGTACCAGCCGTGCAGGAAGACGGTCACCGAGGTGGTGTTCGCCCCGGTGGTGAAGCCGACGCTGAGCTGGCCGTACGAGGCGCTGTTCGCCGTCCAGGTGGAGGCGTTGCTGAGGCCGGTGCCGGTGGCCCCCAGGTAGACGTAGCTGCCCTGGACGTAGGCGCTCAGCGTGTACTGGGAGTTGGGCTGAACGCTGATGGTCTGGGTGCACTGGGCGGTGTCCTGGCCGGTCGGCGTGGCCTTGAGCGCCGAGGCACCGGAGTGGACCGGGCTGCTCACCGCCGCGCCCGCGCCGCCGGAGCAGGTCCAGTCGGAAAGCCCGTTCTCGAAACCGGGGTTGGCCACCAGGTTGGGGGTGGCGGCGCCGGCGGTGACGCCGCCGGCCACGGCGATGCCGGCGCCGATGACGGCCGCGGCGCTCATTCCGGCGAGGAAGCGCCGCAGGACGGTCGACCCGTGCTCGGCGCGGCCGGTCCGGTGCACCTGTACTGCGCGGTCCACGGCCGCCCGCTCCGGGCGGAAACCGCCCGACGGGCGTGGGGTGCGCGACCTCCGACGAAACATGGCTGTGCTCCCTTTCCGCCGAGCGTCATGGACATGACCGACGCGTGGGGGCGTGACGCCCGGCTCTGGGTGAGGTGGGGAAACATGTGGGGCTGTGCCGGTCCGGATCGTAGGAGGGGCGGCAAGGGGAGTCAATAGGTCTGGACCAATTGCGAGGCGCGCTCGGCTCGCCGACCCCGCCATTCGGTGAATGCGATCACCTTTAACAGTCGTACTTTTAATAAGTCGTTATGCGCGTTGCCCTTCCTCAGCCACGGCGCACCCGCAAGGCTTCGCCTGTCTCCGCCGGAACGCGCGACCGCGCCGCCGGCACTTCACGGGGAGGACTCCACGTGCCCAACAGGCGACGCAACAAGCTGCTGCTGAGCACCGTCACACTGACCGCGCTGGGCCTGGCCACCACCCAGGCGCTCGCCGCGCCCGCCGACTCGCCCGGGCCGCGCCCGCACCAGGCCCGGCACCAGGCCGAGATCGGCCAGAAGCACGCCGAGAAGGTCAAGGCCAAGGCAGCCTCCGGACCGGCGTTCACCGCCAAGTCCGAGGCCCCCGGTGAGGACGAGGGCGACGAGGCGGAGAACTCCGCCGAGGGCACCGCGCAGTACACCGAGGCCCGCACCGCCCCCGGCGTGGTCGCACCCGGCGCCTACGGCGCGGCCTGGGCCCAGCTGCAGTCGATGCCGCACACCGCGGGCAGCTGGGACCACGTCACCGACAAGCCCTACGACTCCGACGACCCGCGCTACCGGGACGTCAACTCCAACTCCAGCGGCGGCTCCGGCTACGTGACCGGCCGGATCACCGGGCTCGCGGCCGACCGGGACGGCTACGTGTACGCGGGCGGCGCCAACGGCGGCGTCTTCCGCTCCCGCACCGGCGGCGGCCAGTGGCAGTCCATCTCGGACAGGCTCCCTTCCCTCTCGACGGGCACCCTCGACCTCGACGCCGGCGGCCGGCTCTGGTACGCCACCGGCGAGTCCAACACCGGCGCGACCTCGTACGTCGGCACCGGCGTGTACGTGCTCCCGGACCCGAAGCACGGCGAGTTCCAGCCCGGCGACCGGGTCGGCGGCGCCGAGCTGGAGTCGACCATCATCCACGCGCTGCGCTTCGGCGGCGGCAAGGTGTGGGCGGCCACCAGCCGGGGCGTGTGGAGCCACTCCACGACGGAGCTGTCCGGCCCGTGGACGCTGGAGTTCGCCCCCAACCCCGAGTACCTGCCCGGTGGTTCGAAGGCGGGCGACCCGGCCGCGCCGTACAAGAACATCGCCAACGACATCGCGATCGACCCCAAGGACCCGGGCAAGGTCGTCCTCGCCGTCGGCTGGCGCGGCGGGGACAGCTACAACGGCTTCTACGGCAAGGCCGCGGGGGGCACCTGGCAGCGCGTCGGCTCGCTCGGCGACCTGCCGACCGACGCCGCGAACGTCGGCAACGTGACCTTCGCCGCCTCGGCCGACGGCTCGCGCTACTACGCCATCGACCAGTCCCCGGAGGTCATGGCGACCGACCCCGACACCGGACTCAAGGGCATCTACGTCTCCAGGTCCGGCTCCCCGTTCGGGCCGTGGACCCGGATCGCGGACAAGGACAAGCTCAAGAACTCCGGCTCCGCGCTCCAGGACGAGGGCTACCAGCCCGGCATCCAGGCCTGGTACAACCAGTTCCTCCGGGTCGACCCGACCGACCCGGACCACGTCTACGCGGGCCTGGAGGAGGTCCTGGAGACGAAGGACGGCGGCTCCACCTGGACCGTCCCGGGCCCGTACTGGAACTTCGGCTTCCCCTGCTGGAGCATCGACCCGGCCAAGCAGACCGGCGACTGCTCGCAGACCACCCACTCCGACCAGCACGCCGTCGCCTTCGGCACGTACCAGGGCAGGACCAGCGTGTACGTGGGCAATGACGGCGGCGTCTACAGCCGTCCGATCGACGGCGCGGCCGACGCCTCCGGCCACGCCACGGACTGGAAGTCGCTGGCCGACGGCACCATCGACACCCTGCAGTACTACTCGGTCGGCGTCGGCAAGGACCCGGCGGACCGCTCGGGCCGGGGTGTGATCGTCAGCGGCGGCCTCCAGGACAACGGCGAGTCCATCCTGCGCGCCCACGACAAGGTGATGGGCTCCGACTTCGGCGGCGACGGCGCCGACACCCTCGTCGACCCGGACAACGGCTGCAACATCGCCGAGGAGTACGTCTACCTCGACGTCTGGGTCACCCAGAACTGCGCCGTCAACAGCGGCGTCTGGAAGACCGACCCGACCAAGGCCACCTCCTACGAGGTCGCCCCGCCGGACAAGGACACCGGCTCGGCCCGCTTCATCGCGCCGATCACCTCGGACCCGAAGGACGTCAACACCTGGATCGCCGGCGGCCGGCACGTCTGGGTGCAGCACAAGGGCTACGCGATCCGCAGCGGCAGCGAGTGGGCCGACGCCTACGACCTGGGCGCCGGCCACGTCGCCACCGCGGTGGCGACGGTCGACGGCACGGTGTACGCGGGCTGGTGCGGCCCCTGCAACAACGTCGGCTTCAGCCGCGGCATCGCGGTCGGCAAGACCGACGGCACCGGCTGGCACCAGCTCGACCTGCCGGTGGAGGGCACCCTGCCCAACCGCTACATCTCCTCCTTCGCGGTCGACGAGAACGACGCCCAGCACGTCTTCGTCGCCTTCAACGGCTTCTCCCGGACGTGGACCGAGGGCCCCGGCGCCGGCATCGGCCACCTCTTCGAGACCCGTGACGGCGGAGCCACCTGGACCGACGTCTCGGCCAACCTGCCCGACGTCCCCGCCACCTCGGTGAAGATCCTGCCCAACGGCGGCCTCGCCCTCGGCAGCGACCTCGCCGCCTTCTACCGCGCCCCCGGCACGACGGACTGGCGCGTCCTCGGTCGCAACCTGCCCACCGCCGCGGTGCAGCAGCTGAAGACCGGCCCCGACGGCAGGCTCTACGCCGCCACCTTCGGCCGCGGCATCTGGTCCTTCGACCTGCGCCGCCTCGGCCACGGCCGCTACGACGAGACGGACGGCTGACCGGCTCCGCCGCCGCACCCCGGTCGACCGCCGCTGCCCGGTCCGCTCCGTACGAGCGGGCCGGGCAGCGGTCTCGCGCGACGGCCCCGGTCGGTCCGGAGCCGTCCTACGCGTGCGCCGCGGCGGCGGCCGCCGCGAGCGCGGCGACCTGGGGCTTGCGGATGTCGGAGTGCGCGCCGGCGAACGGCTGGCCGTCGACGTCGTTGATGACGGCGGCGGCGTTCACCCGGTAGAAGGTTCCGGGTGCGAAGGCGTAGTCGATGCCGCCCTCGGCCGGCATCACCCGGTCCGCGGCCGGCGCCACGGCCTGGTACCCGTCCGCGCCCATGCCGTCCCAGCGTCCGGCGACCTCGGCCTCGGAGTCCTGGCGGGCCAGGAAGGACGCCTTCGGGTACCACACGCCGACGGCCCAGTCGTGGACGCTGTAGGTGCAGACGAGCGGGCCGTGCACCCGGTCGGCGAAGGCGTTCAGCGCACCCGCGCTGCCGAAGGGATTGTCCTGGGCGTGGGAGAAGGTCCAGTGCGAGAACGCTCCCTGGATCAGCATCAGTGAGGTGACCGGGCTGTCGGCGGGGGCGCCGACGCCGGCCAGGGCGAAGGAAACCAGCCGGGCACCGAAGCTGTGGCCGACGAGGTGCACCCGCAGGCCGGGCGAGCGGCCGTGCACCGTGGCCAGCAGCGGCCCCAGGCCGGCCCGGCCGATGTCGCCGGCCCGGGCCTTCATGATCGAGTACGAGAGCACCCGCAGTACGTCCTTCGCGCCGTTCACGGCGTTCCGGAACCAGTCGCCGATGCCCTGCGTGGAGGAGCCGGGCGGCGCACTGCCGAAGGCCTCGGCGGCGGCCTGGTACGAGGTCTTCGGGTCGGTGTCCAGGAGCAGCGCGGTCTCGCCCGCGTCCTCGAACTCGCCGTCGGGCCCGGGCGGCGGCACCAGGGACCGGACCAACTCGTGGATGTCCGCCAGTCGTTGCTCCTTGGCCGCGGCGGTCTCGCCCGCACCGGCCTCCGCCACCGCCTCGTCGATCCGTCGGCCGAGCTCCGTCACCGTCTGCTGCTGCGCGGGGTCGGCGAAGCCCTTGGCCAGCGACGCGGCGATGTCCGCCCCGGAGACGGCCGCCGTTCCGGCGCTGAGGGCCAGCACGGCGCCCTCCCCGGCCTGGGGCGAGGCGACCGCCGCCGGCGGGGTCGCCGGCGTGGGCGGGAACCAGAGCGCGGGCCAGTAGATCCCCGCGAACCCCACCGTGCCGAGGTTCGCCGCGCCGCTTCCGGCCTCCCGGATCAGCGGGAACATCGCGTCGTAGAGCTCGCGGGCGCTCTGTTCGGCCACGCCCCACCCGTGGCTGAACACGAACAGGTCCGTCACCCCCTCGGCCGTCACCTCGTCGAGGAAGTCGCCCGCCGCAGGCGCGGTCAGCACTCCCTTCTCGTCGAAGGTGAGGTCCCACACGGGCTCATCGGTCGGCAGTCGCCTCATCACACATGACCTTTCGGGGTGGCCGTTCGTCCGCTCATCCGCTCGTTCGTCCGCTCGTCACACGTTCGCCAGCATCCGCATCAGGTCCACCAGGCCCGCCCCCTGCGCGTACCGCTCCCGGCCGAGGTCGGTGGCGGAGGCGGTGAGCAGCCTCTTGACCTCCCGCGGGCGGCCGATGAACTCCGGGCGGGCGGACAGGAAGGCCGCGATCACACCGGACACGTGCGGCGCCGCCATCGAGGTACCGGACTGCTCGGCGTACGTCAGCAGGCTCTCCGGCACCGGATCCCCCGGGGCCGGTTTCAGCCCGGCGGTGGCCCGCACGTCGCCGCTGGCCGCCGAGGAGATCCACTCGCCGGGCGCCACGACGTCCGGTTTCATCCGGCCGTCGAGCGTCGGGCCCTTTCCCGATGTCCAGGTGACGCCGAACGCGTGCGGCGCCTCCCGGTGGGTGGAACCGACCGCGATGCAGTCCTCGGTGTGGGCCGGTTCGGTGATCGAGCCCATGTTGGCCGAGGTGTTGGAGGTGCCCTGCTGCAGGATCTGGGCGCCGAAGTTGCCGGCCGAGATCACCACGACCACACCGGAGGCGACCACCTGGCCCACGGCCTGGCAGAGCGGCGACTGGCCCGCGGCGTACTGGGCGGGCTTCCACTCGCAGCCCAGGCTCATGTTGACGCCGTGCACGCGCAGCACCGCCGGGTCCACGTTGACCTCGGTCCGCAGGTAGGTCAGCGCGCGGATGACCGCGCTGGAGGAGGTCACATAGGTGCCCTGGCGGCTGCGCCGCATGACCTTGATGCTGACCAGTTCGCAGTCCGGCGCCATCCCGGACAGCCGGTCCGCACCGGCCCTGGCGACGAATCCGCCGTCCACGGGCTCGTCCGGCGTCGCCACCCGCGGCGTCATGCCCTCCGGGGTGCAGCCCGCGATGATGCCCGCGACGTGCGTGCCGTGCCCGCTCTCGTCCACGAGCGGCGGCGCCGGGTTCGGGCCCGGCGCCTCACCGGGCGGCTGCGCCACCGGGTCGTCCGGGTTCACCAGGAAGCTGAAGTCGCGGTGCAGCCGGGTGGTCCGGCCCTGCAGCAGGTCCTCGCCCCGCCCCTCGGCCGCCAGCTCCAGCCGGGAGAAGTGCGGGTGGGCCGCGTCGATGCCGCTGTCGATGACCGCCCACACGATCCCGCTGCCGCGCGCGTCGTAGGCGCGCCAGGCGGCGTTGGCCTTCACGGTGGGTGCCGAGCGGTCGATCTGGGGATCCAGCGGGTAGTCCGGCCACACCCGGAAGATGACGGGCGGCCGCCCGGTCAGGGCGGCGGACCGCCGGTCGTCCTCCACCAGCTCGCGGAGGTCCCCCCGGGAGAGGACGGTCTGGTACAGCTTCGGCGCGACCAGTGCGAGCCCCTGCGGCACCTCGGGCTGCACATGGCTCCCCGAGCTGACCTCCATCGGCCACCAGCCTCTCGACCGTCCCGCGTAGTGCCCCCAGAGCGCGTAGAACTCGTCGCGGACCGCCTGGAGTCCGCCGGGAAAGCGCAGGTTCAGCTCGATCAGCATCGGCACCTGCTGATCCGGGTCCGTCCCGGTCTCCACGGGCACCGCGGCGTCGCGCAGCCCGATGCCCTCGCGGACCACGGCGCCGGGCGGGGACAGGTTGAGGTCACCCACGATGGGCGACCTGAAAGGGCTCTCCGGCTCGTACGCCATGACCGGCCTCACTTCCCGGGGCGGGCGCGGCGGCCGACTCGTCGGCGCCACCGCTCCTGCTTGCGAGTGTCAGCCGGTCCCCCACCCCCTGCAACTCGCCGGGGCCGGCCCCGGCACCGTCCTCCTCCCGCCCTGGACCGCACCCGCTCCCTCCCACCGGTCCGGGGGTCTCGTCGCCGCACCCCGGAACGCCCCGGAGCGCCCCGGAACGCCCCGGAGCGCCCCGGAACGCGGACGCTCCCGCCGTCGCGAAGGTGACGGCGGGAGCGGAACGACCACGGGAGTCGGGCACGAACGGGCGCGCCGACGCGGGGTGAGGGTCTGCGCGGCGTCAGTGGAAGCCGAGCGCGGAGGGCGTCACCGACGGCCGGTCGGCGGGCCGCGGGTTCGCCAGGGCCGCGAGGGTCAGCGCCGCCAGCTCTCCCCCGGCTCGTTCGATCCGCGCCGGCAGGCTGTCGGTGCGCGCGTCACCCGCCCCGCCCCAGTCCTCGGAGGCCGCGAAGACGGCGGTCGGGGCGACCAGGGCGCGCTGGTAGGCGAAGAGCGGGCGCAGCGCGTGCTCCAGGGCCAGGGAGTGGCGCGCGGTGCCGCCGGTCGCGCCGATCAGCACCGGCTTGCCCGCCAGGGCGCCGGGGTCGAGCAGGTCGAAGAACGACTTGAACAGGCCGCTGTAGGAGGCGGAGAAGATCGGGGACACGGCGATCAGCGCGTCCGCCGAGCTCACCTCCTCCAGGACGTCGCCCAGGGCCTGCGAGGGAAATCCGGAGAGCAGGTGGTGCGCGATGGGGGTGGCCAGCGGGCGCAGGTCGTGCGGGCGCACCCGGACTTCACGGCCGCCGCCCGCCAGGTGGGCGGCGGCGGCCTCGGCGAGGCGGTCCGCCAGCAGCCGGGTGGACGAGGGCAGGCTGAGGCCGCCCGAGACCACGGCGAGCGTGATCGGCGAGGTCGGTTCCATGGGGACTCCGTTCCGGGTCAGGAGGCGGCGGGGACGGTGTCCCGGAGCGTGGCGTGGGTGGGGGCGTCGGGAACGGTCGCGGGCCGGCCCTTGGCGAACTCCTCGCGGAGCACGGGCACGACCTCCTCGCCGAGGATGTCGAGCTGCTCCAGCACCGTCTTCAGCGGCAGGCCGGCGTGGTCCATCAGGAACAGCTGGCGCTGGTAGTCGCCGACGGCCTCGCGGAAGCCGAGGGTGCGCTCGATGACCTCCTGGGGGCTGCCCACGGTGAGCGGGGTCTGCTCGGTGAACTCCTCCAGCGAGGGCCCGTGCCCGTACACCGGCGCGTTGTCGAAGTACGGACGGAACTCGCGCACCGCGTCCTGGGAGTTCTTCCGCATGAACACCTGCCCGCCGAGGCCGACGATCGCCTGCTCGGGCGTGCCGTGGCCGTGGTGGGCGTAGCGCTCGCGGTAGAGCTCGACCATCCGCCGGGTGTGCTCCTGGGGCCAGAAGATGTTGTTGTGGAAGAAGCCGTCACCGTAGTACGCGGCCTGCTCGGCGATCTCGGGGCTGCGGATCGAGCCGTGCCAGACGAACGGCGGCACGCCGTCCAGCGGACGGGGCGTGGCCGTGAAGCCCTGCAGCGGGGTGCGGAAGCGGCCCTCCCAGTCGACCACGTCCTCGCGCCACAGCCGGTGCAGCAGCGCGTAGTTCTCCACCGCGAGCGGGATGCCCTGGCGGATGTCCTTCCCGAACCACGGGTAGACCGGGCCGGTGTTGCCGCGCCCGAGCATCAGGTCGACGCGGCCGTCGGCGACGTGCTGCAGCATCGCGTAGTCCTCGGCGATCTTCACCGGGTCGTTGGTGGTGATCAGCGTGGTCGCGGTGGACAGGACGATCCGCTCGGTCCGCGCGGCGATCCAGCCCAGCATGGTCGTCGGCGAGGACGGGACGAACGGCGGGTTGTGGTGCTCGCCCATGGCGAAGACGTCCAGGCCGACCTCCTCGGCCTTGAGCGCGATCGCCAGCATCGCCTTGATCCGCTCGCGCTCACTCGGCTCCCGCCCCGTGGTCGGATCGACCGTCACGTCACCGACGCTGAATATCCCGAACTGCATGGGCCGTTGCCTTTCCACTGACTGATCGCGGCCCGACCGGGCCACTCGACGAACCTAGGCAGCGGCGGGCGCGCGAACGGCGTCGCAGCGCATCACCGGTTGCCCGGCAGCGCACTTCACCTCCGTCGACGGCCCGGTGAGCGTGGCCGTGCGCTAGGGGAACAGCCCCGGGCGCGGACACGCCACCACGGGCTCGGGCTCCCGGAAGGGAAACCTCCAGGAGCCCGAGCCCGTCCGCACGCCACCACCCCTTCGGCGACTCCCGCGGCAGGTGCGGTCAGCGGACCCGAACGGGAGCGGGGCCGGGCCGGGGCCCGCCGTCGTCGGCTTCGAGGAACTGCTCCAGCCTGGTGAGCAGCCCGGCGAGGGCGCGGCGCTCCCCGTCGTCGAGCCCGGCCATCAGCCGCTGTTCCATCAGGCGGTGCCGGGCGATGACCTGGTCGACGAGGCGCAGGCCGTCCTCGGTGAGCCTGAGGTGGATGATGCGGCGGTCGCGTTCGTCGCGCTCACGGGCGATCAGCCCCTTGCGTTCCAGATGGTTCGCGCGGGCCGTCATGCCGGAGCAGGTGACCATCTCGCCGGCGGCCAGTTGTCCGGTGGTCAGGCGGTGGGAGGGCCCGGCCTGGCGCAGGACGGCGAGGACGTGGAAGTGGGCGACGGTGAGCCCGTGCTCCTTGAGGGCGGGCGCCAGCTGCTCCTTCCAGAGCGCGATGACGCGGTACATCCGGTCGAGCGGCCGTACGGGCAGGGCCGACGGGAGCGGCGGGAGCGGCGGGAGCGGCGCTGCGGTCGCGTCCTGGGACATCACGGTTCTCCCGGTCTTACTGGTTCGTCGGGTCGACGGCTCGACGGCTCGCCGCCGGAGGTGTTCGGGGCGGCGAGCCGGCCACCCACGGTCGTGGTGCGGGTCCGGTGCCGGGCCCGGGCAGGCCCGGGGAGAGCCGGCACCGGACCCGTCACGGGAGGGTCACCCGGCCACCGGGGCCGGCTGCGGCGCGTGGGCGTGGGCGTGGCTGCGGTGCAGCCCCTTGCGGTCGTAGAGGCGGGTGACGGCGAAGCCGAGGGCGAGGGCGATCACGAAGCCGATGCCGACCATGGCCCAGGCCCGGCCGAGCCCGGCGTCGGCCTGCGCACCGAAGTAGAGGATGGAGCGGACTCCGTCGACCACCTGGCGGAAGGGCTCGAAGTCGGCCAGGAACCGGTAGAAGTCCGGCAGCGCCTCCAGCGGGATGGTGGCCCCGGCGGACGGGATCGCCAGGCCGATCAGCACCAGCATGGACACCAGCGGGCCCGGGGTGCCGAAGGCGGCGAGCAGTGCCAGCGCCGTGATGCCCATCGCGGCCGTCGCACAGGTCCCGAAGAGCCACAGCATGGGCAGGTGGGAGGCGTCGATGCCGATGATGCCGACGGCCGCGGCCATCGCGAGGGCCGAGGTCAGCGCGGAGACGCCGATCATCAGCACCGAGGCGACCGCGAAGTGGCGGGTCCGGCTGATGTGCTGGGCGGGCGCCGTGCTGCGGAACGGACCCTTCTCACTGGAGATGTAGCCCAGTGAGGTGTCCACCTGGGTGTGGATCACGTTCGCGCCGAGCATGCCGCCGAGGACCAGGACGAGGGTGTAGAAGAAGGCGCTCAGGCCGAGGCCGCTGTGGTGGCCGAGCGGGTGGCCCTCCTGGATCACGGCCTTGACCGGGTCGGCGACCATCAGCTGGGCCGCGGCGCCAGGCGCGGCCTGCTGCGCCGCGGAGCCGTCCGCCGCGGGCCGGCCGGCCGGGTGCTCGGCCTTCTGTGCGGCCTGCTGCGCCGCCTGCTGCTTCGCGAGTTGCTCGGTGAGCTGGTGGCCGACCTGGACGGACGTGGCCTGGACGACGTTGCGGTTGATCTCCGTCGCCATGGAGGAGCCGAAGCTTCCGGCCGCGGGGTTGGTCAGCACCGTGATGGTCGGGGGGTGCGGATCGTGCTGGGCCGGCCCGGCGAGCGCGGCGACCGAGGCGGAGAAGTCCTCGGGGATGACGAGCGCCCCGAAGACCTTGTCCTTGCCCAGGAGGTCGTCGGCGGTGGCGCGGTCGACCTGCTTCCAGGCGACCTTGCCCTTCAGGTCCTCGGATCCGGTGACCTGCGCGACGATCTGCGCGCCCAGGTCGATCGGCCGGCCGGCCACCTGGGTGCCGCGGTCCGCGTTGACCAGCGCGATCGGCATGTCCTTGGTCGAACCGACCGGGTCGTTGTTGGCGCCCAGGTACAGCAGGGACAGGACGAACGACAGCAGGCCGACGATGACGGCCGAGGGCAGCCACAGGCTCTTCCTGCGCAGCAGTCCGCGGGCGCTCACGCTCAGGGCGCGGATCGGCTCAGACATCGCTCCTCCCGAGGATCCGGGGCGAGGCGGGGGTCGCGGCGCGGCGCCCGGTTCCGATGGGGCTGGGGGCTGGCATGGTGCTCCGGTTGCGGTATCGCGCCGTGAGGGCGCTGGAGACAGGGACGAACAGCTGGTTCCGAAGCGTTTCAGCTGGTCAACAGCCCACCTGGAACCTTCACTATCTAGCCCGATAGTGGCACTATCAGTGGATGGAGTCCATTCGACGGCCTGCGAGACTGATCACAGACACCGAGTCCGAGCGAGAGCGCGCATGAAGATCTCCGACCTGAGCCGGCAGTCCGGGACACCGGTCGCCACCATCAAGTACTACGTACGCGAGGGCCTGCTGCCGCCCGGGCAACCGCTCGGCGCCACGCTCACGCTCTACGGGGACGAACACGTCCAGCGCCTGCGGCTGATCCGCGCCCTGACCGCCCGCGGCGGCCTGTCCATCGCCGCCACCCGCGACGTCCTCGCCGCGATCGACCAGCCCCTCGACCCGCTCGCCACGCTCGGAGTCGTCCACTATGCCCTGCCCACGCCCGTCGACGCCGCCGAGACGGACGCGGTGGACGAGCAGACGCACCGGGTCGACGAGCTGCTCGGCGCCATGGGCTGGGACGTCTCCGCGGACTCACCGCACCGCCGGGCCCTCGCCGCGAGCCTGATGGACCTCGACCGCCTCGGCGTCAGTTACCGCACCGAGGACCTCCTCCCCTACGCCGAGGTCGCCGCCACCGCCGCGCGGCTCGACCTCGACCAGCTGGAGGACATCGAGGACCGCCACCGGCTCGTCGAACACGCCGCCATCGTCGTCCTCCTCCTCGAACCGGTCCTCGCCCTCCTGCGCCGCCTCGCCCAGGAGCACGAGTCCCAGCGCCGCACCGCCTGGGCCCGGCCCACCGAACAGCCCGGACAGCCCGGACAGCCCGAGGAGAACGGCTGAGACGGCAGCACGGCTGTGCGGCGGGGCGGCCCGGCCTGCCGAGCCGCCGCTCCGGTCCGGCTGGCGTCGGCCGGCCCGGGTCCGGACCTTTCCGTCGCACCGCCCCCTGCTGCAGCTCGACCACGTCCTCGTGGCCGGGCTCGAACCGCACCGGGCGGCTTCGGTGCGGGCGCCCAGGACGCCGATCTCGGACCACCGGCCCCTGGTGGTCGAACTGCCGCTGCAGGTCGGGCCCGCCCTCCCGTCGGGCGGGACTCCGGGCCCGACCGGTCAGCGGCCGGTCACCAGCGGGTCACCGGCGAGCGATGCCGCTCCTGACCGGGCGCGGTGACGACGACCGGCCCCGTGCTGGAGGGAACGGTGCCGGCCCGGACGGCGAGGCCGCCCGCGACGGCGTACATGGCCTCGTCGAAAGCCTGGCCGCCGGCCGGCGCCCTGCCGACCGCGAAGACGGCCACGGCCCGGCCGTTGAGGACGGACGCGGAGAGGTAGTCACCGACCATGCCGCCCCCGCTCGTGGCGGCGATCCGGGACAGCGCCATCGGGCCGGCGACGGTCCGCGGCGTGCTCCAGGTGGTGCCCCCGTTGGTGGAGGAGACGAAGCCGACCTCCAACTGGCAGGTGTCGGCGGTGCAGTCGGCGTTCGGGTAGAAGTAGTAGTACAGCCCGAGCCCGGCGGTGCGACCGGAGGTGGTGCGGTCGACGCCGAGGCCGGGGATGAAGTGGTCGACACCGCTGGTGGTGGGGTCGATCGGCACCCGCGTCACGGCGGACCAGGTGGTGCCGTCGGCCGAGCTCGCGTAGACGATGTCGTTGGCCGCGCAGCCGGCCCGGAAGCGGCAGTCCTGCCAGGCGACGTAGACCCTCCCGTCGGCGTCGATCTCCGCCGAGGGCAGGCCCTCACCGTCGCGCAGCCCGCCCGCGACCTCGTGCGCGACGACGTCGGCGACCAGGGCCGTGGAGCTCCAGGACCTTCCGCCGTCGGTGGAGGTGAAGGAGCGGATCGAGGTGGTGTCGGTCGAGAACGGGACCACGACCGTCCCGTCGGGCCGCACCAGCGGTTGGCCGCCGAGGCCCAGGTTGACGCCGGACGGGCCGGTCGGGGCGGACCAGGTGACGCCGCCGTCCCGGGAGGCCGACATGACCATCAGGTTGTCGGAGGAGGGGATGTCGACCTCGATGTAGCAGGTGCCGAAGTACGGGCTGGTCGGAGTGTTGTCGCAGACGATCCACTCCTTGTCGTAGGCCTGGCCGTCGTGCCCGACCGCCCGCACCGGGTCCTGCCAGTGCAGGCCGTCGGCGGAGCGGCTGACGGTCACACCCACCGGGTTGCGCCCCGAGTCGATGACCAGGCCGGCCACCATCCAGGTGCCGTGCCTGGCGTCGTAGGCGACCGAGGGGTCCGACGCGCGGGCCCAACTGCCGCCGCCCTGGTGGGTGGTGAGGCCGGGCAGCATGCCCTGCTGCCAGCTGATGCCGCCGTCCAGTGAGGTGCTCCAGCCGAGACCGGCCGCCCCGCCGTCGGTGAACCGGCCCACCTGGGCGGCGGAGACGACCGCACCGCCGAAGGCGAAGGTGTCGGGCTCCACCTCGGTGGCGTACTGGCTGCCGGCGCCGGTGAACGGGTCACTGCTCACCCGGACCAGGCCCGGTCCACTGCCGTCGACGGTCAGGATGGGGGCGTCCGTGCCGGTGGCCGGGGTTCCGGCACCGGTCACGGTGATCGGATGGGTGCCGGACGTGGCGTCACCGGCGAGACGGGACGGCGGGGCGGACGCACCGGCCGGGCTCGCGTTCCAGGCCGCGCCGGCCAGGACGAGGGCGGCCGCGGCGACGGCGGCGAACGGCCGGCGCCAGGGTGTGGGGGTGCGCGGATGCTTCATCCGAAGCTCCTTCGCGTGCGGGGTGGTACGGACGACCCGGCGGGTGCGGCGAACCGCACCTCGTGGTCCTTGCCCTCGCCCCGGTGCTCGGGCTCGGGCGCGATGACGGCGGCAGCCGCCGGACCCTCAGCGAGGTGGGGGTGTCGTGAAGGCCGGCGGCGCGGGAGGCGGCGGACCGCGCGAGCGCGGCGAGCCGTCCTCTTCTCAGGGGGAACGTGACACGGAACGTCCCTTCGACCGCCGGGGATCCCGGCAGGCGAAAGGGTGAAGGGCGCTCACACGGAGGTGCACACGTGTTCGCAAATCGGAGTGTGAGCCGGATCATGACATCGCACAAGGTGTACGACCGAAACTCGCGGAACGACGGCTCCGGCGTTTAATCCCTTGCGGGGACAGGGAATTGAGCAGGAACACGAGCCCTCGCGTCCACGCCCGTGCCCGTGTCCGTGCCCGTGTCCGCCGGGGCGCGACCGCAGTGGAAGACCCAGGAGATCCGGGGACGGGAAGGCGGTCGACGCACAGCCGCGAGCCTCGGCGCGACAGGTGCCGGTCGTACCGCCGGTGGATGTCAGCGGGCTCTGCCAGGATGTCGACGTGCCCGACTACGACCTGACCCGCCTCGGGTCCCGCGCTTTCGAACAGATGGTGGTGGCTCTTTCCCGGAGGGTTCTCGGGCCTGGTGTCCAGGCTTTCGGAGACGGACCCGACGGTGGCCGGGAAGCGACCTTCGAGGGAACGATCCGCTGGTCGGCGACATCCTCCGGACTCGCTTCGACGATCGAGGACTGGACGGGCTTCACCGTTCTGCAGGCGAAGTTCCAGGTTAAGCCGAAGTCGAAGCCGCAGGCCGACGGGCTGTGGCTGCAGGAGGAGATCCGCAAGGAGATCGACGGCTGGGCCGATGCCGCCGCAAGGAACTCCCGGACCCGCCTCCCCGACTACCTGATCTTCGTCAGCAACGTCGAACTGTCCTCCTCCGCCCGAACCGGCGGGATCGACCGGCTCAACGCCTACGTGACGGGACGACTGGCGGACGTCGCACGATCCGGCGTCGGCCTGACGGTCAAGGGGTTCGTGATCTGGCACGCCGACCAGCTCAGGTCCATGCTGGACGCCGACGAGGACGTCCGACACGCGTTCCCGTCACTGCTCAGCGTGGCCGATGTGCTCTCCATGCTCGAACCCAGGACGACGGGCCCCGGCCTGCCGGCAACGGAACAGCCCGTCCCCGGAGGGCCCCCAGGGCCCCTGACGCGGTCCATCGACCGGATCACGGACCCGTTCGAGCTGGAGGTCCACCGCGCCATCGCCCCGTCGGCGGACGAGATCGTTCCCGCCCTGCCGGCCTACGTCGAGCGGGCGCACGACCTCGTTCTGGCCGAGGTCGCCGCGCGGGCGGCGGCCGGCAGCAGCAGCCTCGCCGTCCTGGTCGGTGACTCGTCGACGGGCAAGACCCGCTCCTGCTGGGAGCTGATCCACGGACTCCCGCCCGGCTGGCGTCTGTGGCACCCGATCTCGCCCAGTCCCGCCGAAGCGGGCCGAGGAATGGCTTCTGCGGCAGGCCGAGGCCGGGCACCCGTCGGCGCTGGCCCGCGCCGTCGAGCTCCTCGCGTCCCAAGGGATGGAGGAGAAGACCGAGCGTCTCCGGCGGTACGGGATCCAACCGGGCGGCCTCATCGCCACGCCATGGTCACCGCCGGTTCCGGACCTGGAGGATCTCGGCTGACGCAGCCTCCACGCGCCAGCCACTCCCGATGCTTCCGGGGCCTGCGCCTGCACGTGCTGTGCACCCTGCACGGCCTGCCCGTCGCCTTCGCGCTGACCGGCGCGATCTGGCACAACGACCACACCGGCCAGCCCGTCATGCGCTCCCTGACCGCCTACGACCACTGACCCTTCGCATCAATCATCCAGCTGGTGCTGGAAGAGTACTTCCGGATTGTTCGGCGAGGGGCCGTCCAGCAGCGGGCTGTGGATCCCCTTCAGCGTCCGGTCGAAGAACGCCGTCACGTACTCGCGGGTGATCACCACCCCGCGTTCCGGGGAGAGGGGCGGCGTCGGGAACCCGGCCTCCTCCAGAAGCAGGTCCAGGTCGCTGAAGCTGAAGTGGTCGGCGCCGGCGACCGCCAGCCACTTCTTGTAGCCGCCGAGGGCGGCCCAGGCCTGCCCCCAGTTGTCGCCGCCGGCCGAGAGGTTGTCGGCCGCACCCAGCATGAGGAACGGCCGGTTGATCTGGCCGGGCATCGGGGCCGGGTGGAAGGAGCCGTCCATGTTCACTCCGGCCCGTACTCGCGGGTCGGCGATCATCGTGGCGGCGGCCGCCGCTCCGCCGAGGGAGTGTCCGGCCATGCCGATCTCGTGCTTGTCGATGAGGTGTGCCAGGCGCCACGCGGTATTGCCGTGCGTCAACCGGTCGATCACGAAGGACACGTCCAGCGCACGGCTGGCGGCGACGGAGTCGAAGTCAAGCCCCGCCGGGCCATCGCAGATCGCGCACGGCGACGTCCGGCCGTTCGCCAGCGTCTCGCCGCTGTCCTCGTAGGTGTGGCCGACGAGCGCGACGACGTAGCCGTGACTGGCCAGGTCGGTCGCGAGCGAGGTGAGCGTCATGCGCGGGTCCTCGTACGCGGGTGAGAGGACCACCAGCGGATGCTTGCCGCTCTGCGGCCGCGCGCCGTCGAAGGCGTGCGTGGTGACGCTGGAAAGGTTCTGCGGGGTGACGCCGGAGCTCGCCGGCAGCTTCCGGCGCTGGAGGACTCCGGCGGCCTCGCCGAGGGTCATGTAGGGGGCCGGAGTCCCGGTCCCGGGGACGGCCGGGTAGACCATCGTGACGGTCAGTTGGCGGGGGCCGGATGACGGCACCCACGGGTCGGGACGGCTCGTGTCGGTGAGGTGGATGACGTCCTCGCCGGCGGCGTAGGGGCCGGTCGGCGCGGGGAGCGTGCCCTGGAAGGACCGCGGGGGCGCGGCGGCAGCTGTGGCGGCGGTCGCGTGCACGGTGGACGGCGGGGTCGTGGCGGCGAGTCCGGTGCCGGTCGCGGCCACTGATGCGGCGAGACCCAGGATTGCGACAGCGCTGATACGGCGCTTGCGGTTCGAGGTGGTTTTCACGGGCACGATCCTGCCCGGCCCCGCCCTGACGCTCGATCATGCGGGCTTCCGTCTTGAGGGTGGTACTGGTTACACCCTGGGATCCCCAGCGGCGCGAGGTTCGGGGATCCGCTCCTCGCCCCGAACCGGGAACCTCTCTCCCGTCTTGTGCTCCCGAGTACGATCTTCTGACCAGACCGGTAGAGCCCCACCGCCCCACCGCTCCGCCGGACTTCGCCGGTTCGGCATGCCCGGCCGGGTCGGAGACGAGCCCCCTCTGGAGCGGAGCAGATGACCTCACCCGAGACCTTCCCGGCCTACTACTCCTCCCTCGGCGCCGCCGCACCCACCCCGGGCGGCCCGGCGTCGGTGCCGCCCTGGCTGGCGCAGGTGTCGGAGGTGCTGTTCGACGGCATGGACGCCGAGGCGGCGAGGGCCTGGGCACGCCGGGTGCACCGGGAGTTGGAGCGGTTGAGCGGCCGGGTGCCCTTCAGCGTGGTCCATGACTGGTACTGCTCCGCCGTCGGCCCGATGCTGGCCGAGGCCGGTGCACGGCGCGGCGGGTCCGCCGCGCAGCAGCACGTGCCGGCCTTGCACGCGGACGCCCTGGCCGGCGGTCGGATCGACGAGGGCACGTGGCGCGGGGCTCTCGAACCGGAGCTGCGGGAGCTCTTCCACCACGCCTACCCGTACGCCGAGGCCTACGCCACCTCCGCTGCCGCCGCCGGCTCCTACGCGCTCGCGAACGGCTACGACGCGGCCGAGGCCGCCCGGTACGGCGAGACCTACGCGGAGCTCAACACCGCGGCCAACGTGCGGGCCCATGCCGACGCGAACGCCCTGGCCAACGCGGCCGCCCTGGCGGCCGCGTACGCGGCGGCGGACCCGGACGCCTACGCGGCGACCTGTCCCGCCGCCCGGGTCCGCGCGGTGGTGCGGGTGCATGCCGACCCGCAGGACGAGCACGGCGAGCACGCCGCCTGGGCACGGCTGGCCGACGGCCTGGCCGTCTGCCTGGCCCGCGCGGGCGCGGCCTGATCCGGCCCCGGACCGGACCTGAGCCGGCGCCCGGTCAGGGTCCGGGTCCAGGTCCGGGGCCGGGTCCAGGTCCGGGACCGCATCGGGGACCGCATCCGGGTCCGCGTCCGCGTCCGGCTCAGCCCTTGAGCGGCCCCCCGTTGATGGCGACCCGGCGGCCGTAGCGGGTGTGCGGGTGGTAGTCGTACGTGGCGTGGTGCTGGACGCAGCGGTTGTCCCAGAACACCAGCGTGTTGGGGCTCCAGCGGATGCGGCAGGTCAGCATGGGCCGCTGGGCGGGCAGCGCGCAGAGCAGGTCGAGCAGGGCGCGGCTCTCGTCGGGCGACAGCTGGGGGATGCGCGCGGTGTAGGCCTTGTTGACGTAGAGGATCCTGCGGTCGGTGTCGGGGTGCCGCACCACCAGGGGGTGCTCGTTCTTGGGTATCACGTACCCCTCCGGCGGGGTGTAGCCCTGGAAGGCGACGAGGCCGTCGTGTACCGCGGTGAGGCCGTCGAGCAGCCCGCGCATCGTCGGGGACAGCATCTCGTACGCCAGGTGCATGTTGGCGAACAGGGTGTCGCCTCCGCTGCCCGGTTCCGGCACGCGGGTGATGTAGAGCATCGACCCGAGCGAGGGTTCGGCGTCGGCGGTGCCGTCGGCGTGCCAGCCGTTGCCGGCGACGTTGTCCGCCTCGGCGCCGGTGCTGATCTCCAGGATGTACGGATCCGCGTCGACCGGGGGCGGGTTGACCGGGCGCAGTTCGCCGAAGTGCCCGGCGAAGCGCTTGTGGTCCTCGTCCGTCAGCTGCTGGTCGCGGAAGACGAGGACATGGTGGTCGAGGAACGCCTGCTTCACCTCGGCCAGTTGGTCGTCCGACAGCTCCTTCGAGAGGTTGACGCCGGAGACCTCGGCGCCGATCACCGGGGTGACCGCGTCCACCGTGATGGTCCGGTACTCCTTGGCGGGCCTGGTGGTGACGGCCCTGACGGCGTCCAGCTCGTACTGCTCCATGACCTGCTCCTGTGGTGGGGGGATTCGGTGTCGTCACAGCCCGCGGGCCAGCAGGTCCGCGAGGACCAGCCGGCCGAAGGCCAGGTTGCCGTGGATGGAGTCGTCGGCCTCGCAGAACTCGGGGCGCTGGAAGCCGTCCGGTCCGGTGGTCCGGGCCCGGAGGTCGACGAGTTCGACGCCGAGCGCGTCGAGCGCGCTGCGGACCGCCTCCTGCGCGGCCGTGAACACCTCCGGGTCGGACTGCTCCGGTACGCGCTGCGGCGGCAGCACGGCCAGCACGCGCAGGCCGAGGCCGAGGGCGTGGCGGTAGAAGGCCAGCGCGTCGCGGACGGTGGCGCGCACGATGGCGTCGAACAGCGGCCCGGTGAGGAAGCCGGGGGCGAAACCGCCGTCGCGGTCGCGGTAGAGGTGCCAGTTCTCCCGGGTGGCGACGAAGTGCGAGCTGAGGCCGAAGGTGCACACCAGCGGGACGGCGAGGCTTCCGAGGCCGTCCACGTCCAGGTCGGCCAGGAAGCCCCGGTAGTACGCGTCGGCCTCGGCCTTGTGGAACACCACGTCACGCTCGCGCGGTGCGAAGAAGTCGTCGGTGAACTCGCGTCCGGCGCCGATCGGGCCGCCCTGGAAGGGGATCCGGGCGGCCTTCGCGGCTCGTCCGATCGGGCCGGCGTGCGAGTCGCCGAGCAGCAGGAACCTAGCGGGGGCGGTAGTAGTCGAGGACGGCGTCGTCACAGGTGTCCACCCCCTTCGGCTCGGCGACCGGCGTTCCGCTCCGGACCGGTCGCGGGTCCGGAGCGGTCCGCGACAGCCCGGCCATGAAGTGGCGCATGACGAACTCGACGCCCTCGGAGGTCACTTCACGCAGGTTCGGCGCGTAGAACCCGCTGCGGAACGGGAGGCCGGTGATGAGTTCGTACGCCGGGAAGTAGTCGACGTCGTCGAGCTCCTGGGTCAGCTGCCCGGCCACCGTCCGCAGCAGCGACTTGGAGTAGGTGTTGGCGACGAGCGCGTGGCCGCCGGTCGCCGTGGCGGTCAGCGGGTGCGGTGAGACGGTCAGCAGGACCCGCAGCCGCGGGTTGGCCTCGCGCGCCAGGGCCACGGCGTCCGCCAGGTCGCGGCGGACCTCGTCGAAGGTGAACTGGTGGAAGACGTGGCGGTCCGGGTCGAAGGTGCCGCGCACGGTGCCGGGGCAGGACGGGAGGACGGTGCCGGTCGCGCGGTCCCGCCACGCCTCGGTCAGCCCCATGGTGAAGACCAGGCAGCCGGCTTCCGTGACGGCCTCGCGGATGGCGGCGAGGGTCGTCTCCCGGGCCGCCAGCATCTCCTCGGGCGAGGCGTGGCCGCCGGGTTCGACGGACGGACGGACGGGGTCGTGGTACCTGCCGTCCTCCGGCCACGCCTCGGTGGGCGCGGCCGTGTGGCCGAAGGCCCAGGAGAGCCACTGCCGGAGCACGGCAGCGGTGTAGATGTTCCCGGTGCGGAACGAGAACACCCCGTAGTGGCGGGCCCTGCGCTCCTCCTCGGTCAGCCCGGGCGGGGCCGGCTCCGCGTCGCACCAGTTCATGCCCCGCTCCAGCAGGGCGCGGCCGATGTGCGCGGCGAAGCAGGACCCTGCGGTGAGGACCGGCTCGTCCTGCCCGATCGCGAACGCGGGCGTCCACAGGTCGTCGATGGCGAGCGGGTCCGGCTCGGCCACGGCGGAGCGCCAGAACGAGCGCGCCGGTAGTGACTGGTAGGGGTTCACGAGGGTGGTCTCCGATGGTCGGACGGCGGCGGAGGTCGGACGTGGCGTCGGTGCAGGACGGCCGAGGGACTGGGTCGGACGGGGCGTCGGTGCGGGCGGCCGAAGGGCTGGGTCGGACCGGGCGGGGGCGGCGTGGACGGGGGCGGCGCGGGATCACCTCCGGGGGCGGTCGGCGCGCTCCCCCGGCGGGTCCTCGGACGCCGCGGCGATCGCCGCCGCCACCGCCTGCACATGGGGCGGGCGGACGATGCCGTAGTGCGTCGTGTCGAGCCGGTGCCAGGTGCTGGGTTCCGGGAGGTACGGGCGCCACCGCTCCCGCTGCCGCTCCGGTGACCCCGGCGAGGGCAGGCCCGCCACCGGCCGCTCGGCCAGCCACAGCTGGCTGGGCGTGGCGCTCAGCAGCGGCATCCGGTACTCGGCCATGCTCCGCAGGTTGGCCCGGCAGCACCGGACCAGGCGTTCGGCGTAGCCGTGGGCCACGGGACCGCCCGACCCGGACCCGCCCTGGCCGAGCTCGTGCGCGAACACCGCCTGGAGCTGGGTGTCGTCGTACTCCTGGAAGAGCGGGCCGGAGCCTGGCGGCGGCGGATCGATCAGGTGGACGCCGTGCACCGGCCGGCCGATCGCCTCCGCCTCCGCGGCCATCCCCATCACCGCCCAGGCGCCGAAGGACCAACCGGCCAGGTGCAGCCGCCGGGTGTCGTCCGCGAGATGCGCTCGCAGGGCCGCGGCGTAGCGGCGTGCCCGCTCGGCCAGCGTCCAGTCCGCGGTCCCGGGCCGTTCCAGCGCGGGATCGGCGATCAGACAGACGGTCAGCCGGGGGCCCAGGGCCGACACCAGGGACCGGTAGGCCTGGATGTCGCCGCCGACCGGGTGCACCAGGCAGAGCACGTCGGGTCCGGTGCCCTGCTGCCAGGTCTCCACTACCACCCCCTCCGTACCGACGGCCGTCGCGGACGTCGCCTCGGAGAGCCGGGTCAGGATCTCGGCGAGGGAGACCCGATGGCTGAACCGCGTCAGTTCCAGCTCCACATCGAAGTGACGTTTCACCACGCCGATCAGGTCGAGCAGGGTGAGCGAGTCGACGCCCAGGTCGTAGAGCGGGGCGGCGGGATCGATGTGGTCGAGGTCCAGCCAGTCGCACAGCCAGTCGTGGAGCAGGGCGGCCGCACTCCCGTCTGCCGCGTCGGTCTCCACGGTGCCTCCGACGGACACCGGCACGGTCCCGCCGGTCCCGCCGGGCACGACAGGCACGACAGGCACGACAGGCAAGGCGGGACCGGCGGGCCCAGCGGCCACGGCAGGAGCCGACGACACGAGGGCCCGGGCGCCGGGGAGCGCCGAGTAGAACACACGGGATGCGTGGAGGTCCGTGGTGGAGACCAGCACCTGCGGCAGCTGCAGTCCCATGGCCCGCGCGAACACCCGCTTGCCCTCGGCCACCGTCAGCCCGACCGACAGGTGTGCCCGGTGGCGTGCGTCGGCCCGCGGCGCGCGCAGCGCCATGCCGGTCTCGCTCCACACGTCCCAGTTCACGCCGAGCCGCACCGTGGTCTCGGCGTCGCCGGACCGGTACTGGGCGAAGCCGTCGAGCAGGCTGTTGGCGGCCGCGTAGTCGAACTGGCCGACGCCGCCGAGCTCCGCCGACATCGACGAGCAGTAGACCGCCACCGACGGCCGGTAGCGCTCGATCACCTGCTCGACCAGCAGGGCGCCGTGCAGCTTGGCAGCGGAAGCACGCGCCGCCGCCCCGGCGTCGCGCCGGGCGATCAGGGCGCCGCTCGCCACCCCGACGGCGTGGATCACACCGTCGAGACGGTCGGTGCGACGGCCGACAAGGGCCATGACCTCCTCGGGCGCCGACTCGGCGAGATCGGCTTCGACCAGCTCGACCCGGTCGGCCCAGGGCGTCAGTTCCTCCGGCAGCCGCGGGCTCCTGGCCAGCAGCAGGACCCGGGCGGCGCCGTTCTCCAGCAGCCAGGCGGCGATGCCGCGGCCGATCCCTCCGGTGCCGCCCAGGACCAGGTGCACGCCCCGGTCGGGCAGCCCGACGGGGCCCGGGCCGGCCGCGGACACCGGCAGCGTGACCTGCTCCCACCAGTGGCCGCGGCGCAGGGCCAGCCGGCGCGGGAGGGCGGGCGCGTCCGCCGCGGTCGCGGCGTCGGCCTCGGCCAGCAGCGCCGCCAGCGGTGCGGCCCAGTGGGCGGGCTCCGCGCCGGGAAGGTCGACCCAGCGCCCCGCCTCGGCTCCCTCCTGGGGTGCCACCTCGACGGCACCCGCCAGCAGCCCCGCCTCCGGCCGCCCCACCGGGCCGTCCACCGGCCTCGCCCGGTACGACAGCCACCACGGCCTCAGCCGGAGTGGCCCATCGGCCTCGGCCATGGCCCGCACCAGCGCGGCCGGCGTGTCCAGACAGGCCCAGCGGGCCCGGGCCAAGCTGTCCCGGCCGACCGGGCCGCCGATCCCCAGCGGCAGCGCGTGCAACCAGTCGATGCCGTGCTCGCCCGCACCCGTACCCGCCAGCGCGTCGAGGAGCCGACCGAGCGAGGCGGGATCGGCCGGGTCGACCTCGTAGACGTCGTCGCCCCGCCGGGCGAACGCCTCGCCGCCGCGCACCCGCACCACCCGGGCGTAGGCGGCCTCGAAGGCGCGGACCGCCTCCGGGGGCGCCGGTCCGTCCGTGAGCAGCACCAGCAGCCGGGAGGTGCGCGCACCGACCACCGAGCCCGCTCGGCGCAGCCGGGCCCAGTGCGGCTGGTGCAGCCAGGCGTCCTCCGGAAGGCGCCGCGGGACCTCGGCGGCGGCCGGCCCGGCCGGAACCGGGACCGGCTCCGGGGCAGGGGCCGACTCCGGGGCAGGGGCCGGGGCCGCCGTGGCGCGTGGGAAGTCGAATTCCGCCAGCTCGAAGGCGGGCGGCGGGAAGTCCCACGGGGCCTGGGCCGGGCCGGCGGGCCAGTCGATCCGCTCGCCGGACAGCCAGGCCGCGGCCGCCTGCTCGGCGGTGAGACCTTCGCTCGGGACCGGAGCCCCGGTACGGGCCTCCCCCGCTCCCGCGTCCGTGATCCGGCCCGCGCCGCGCAGCCAGGCCACGGCGGCGGATGCGTCGGGGCAGACCGCCGCCAGCCGTCGGCGACGAGCGGGACGGCCCGCCTGGAGGTGGCGCAGCACCTGCGGATAGGCGGCGGGCCGGGCCTCCAGGTAGTCCGCGATCCGGGCGGCGTCGGCGCGCAGGCCCGCTTCGCTGCTGCTGGACAGCAGCAGGCAGGGCGGCACGGAGGTGTCCGGTCCCGGCCGGTCGGTGCCCGGTGCCGCTTCGCCCGCCGTCGGTCCCGCGCCGCCCGTCAGTCCCGTTCCGCCGGCCGGAACCGCTCCGCCCGTCGTCCCGGGGGTCGACCGGTCGGCCTCCAGGACCGCGTGGGCGTTGGTGCCGCCGATCCCGAAGCTGCTCACCGCCGCGATCCGCTCCCGGTCCGCGGGCCAGGGCCGGGCCTCGGTGGGGATGTAGAAGGGCGTGGGGTCGGCGCCGAGCTGCGGATTGAGGGCGCGGAAGCCGATGTTGGGCGGGATCACGCCGTGGTGGACGGCGAGCGCGGCCCGGACCAGCCCGACCACGCCGGCCGCCGCGCCCAGGTGTCCTATCTGGCTCTTGACCGAGGTCAGCGCGCAGTGCCCGGACCGGTCCAGGTCGTAGGCCTGGCGCAGCGCGCCGACCTCGACCGGGTCGCCGAGCCGGGTGGCGGTGCCATGGGCCTCGATGTAGCCGAGGTCGGCGCCGATGCGACCGCTGCGGCGCAGGGCGGCGCGGATCACCTCGCGTTGCCCGGCGAGCGAGGGGGCGCTGTAACTCAGCTTGTCGGAGCCGTCGTTGTTCAAGGCCGTGCCGGTGATCAGGGCGTAGACGGTGTCGCCGTCGCGTCGCGCCAGCCGGAGCGGCTTGAGCACCACCATGCCGACGCCGCTCGCGCCGATGGTGCCGCCGGCGTCGTCGCTGAAGGGCCGGCAGCGGCCGTCCACGGAGAAGATGTGCTGCGGCTGGTAGCGGTATCCACCGGTGAGGGTCGGGTCGACCAGGACTCCGCCCGCCAGCATCACCTCGGCATCGCCCTGGCGCAGCATCCCGGCGGCGACGTGGACGGCCACCAGCGAACTGGCGCAGGCCGCCTGGGTGGTGAAGGCGGGGCCGGTCAGCCCCAGGTGGTAGGCCGCCTTGGTGGCGAGGAAGTCCTTGTCGTGGTGCAGGGCCAACTGGAAGCCGTCGGGCAGGCGTTCGGGGTCGGCCTCGCGGAGCATGGACTGGAAGTAGGTGCTCTCACCGGCTCCGGCGACCAGGCCGACGCGAAGACGCGACGGGTCGGCGATCCCGGCGTGTGCCAGTGCCTCGACACAGCTCATCAGCAGGTGCCGTTGCTGGGGGTCCATCAGCCGGGCCTCCTGCCGGCTGATGCCGAAGTGGTCCGGGTCGAACTCCAGTGGGCCGTCCAGCTGGCTGCGCGCCCCGACCAGGCCGTCGGCGGCGTCGAAGTGCTCGATGCCGGTACCGCCCGTGGTGACCATCCGCCAGAACGCGGCGAGATCGGAGGCGCCGGGCAGCCGTACCGCCATGCCGACGACCGCGATCGGCTCGTCCAGCGCCATCGGGCCGTCCGACGCGATCAGACCGGCGGCTTCGGCCGGTTCGGCAGCGGTGGCGACGTGTGGGGCCCGTTCCTCCGTGGCCGTCGCCGACCGGTCCAGGAAGCCGGCCAGTGCCCGTACGGTGACGTGCTCGAACAGGTCGGCGACGGTGAAGCGCAAGTCCGCCTCGGTGGTGCAGCGGAGCTGGAATCGCATCAGGCCCAGGCTGGAGGCTCCGGCGTCGAAGAAGGTCTGCCCCGGGTCGATCGCCAGGCCGGTGACCTCCTCGAACACCTCGGTCAGCAGGGCTTCGCGCGCCGACAGGCCGGTGCGCGAAGCCGTCGGCCCGCGCAGGTCCCGCCCGGCGGAGCGCAGCGCGCCCCGGCGGTCCAGCTTGCCGCTCGGGGTCCTGGGCAGCTCCCCCACCACCCGGAAGCGGGCGATCCGGACGTGGCCGGGCAGGAGCGGCGCCAGATGCGCGCTGAGGTCCTCGGCCGTGGGCGCCTCGCCACGGCACTGCAGGCAGGCCACCAGCTCCTCACCGTCGCGGACCACCACCGCGTTGACGACCTCCGGGTGCCGCAGCAGGGCCGCCTCGACCTGTCCCAGTTCCAGCCGGTGTCCGCTCAGCTTGATCTGGTCGTCGTCCCGGCCCAGGAAGTGCAGCCGGCCCTGGTGGTCGAAGCGGGCGCGGTCGCCGCTGCGGTAGCACAGGCCGAGGCCGGGCAGGTCGACGAAGCGCGCGTCGTTGAGCGCCCGGTCTCCCAGGTAGCAGCGCGCCACCATGGTGCCGCCGATCAGCAGGGTGCCGGCGCGGCCGGGGGGAACGGCCTCGTCGGCCTCGTCGACCACCGTGAGCACCGCGTTGGCCACCGGCCGGCCGATGGCGGGACGCTCCGGCCACCCGGTCGGATCGCCGTCCAGGCAGAGGCTGCTCACCACGTGCGTCTCGGTCGGGCCGTAGTGGTTGAACAGCCGCGCGCCCGGCAGGCCCGCGAACCAGCGACGGATCGCCTCGGTGCACACCAGTTGCTCGCCGGCGGTGACCACCTCCCGCAGCCGCGAGGGGTAGCGGCCCAGGTGGACCGCGTGCTCGGCGAGGAGCTGGAGTGCCACGTAGGGCATGAACACGCGCTCCACACCGGCCGTCTCCAGCTGCTCCAGCAGCGCGGGCGCGTCCTGCCGCCAGCCGGGCCGGACCAGGTGCAGGCGGCCGCCGGCGCAGAGCGTCCCGAAGACCTCCTGGAAGGACACGTCGAAGGAGAGCATGGAGAACTGCTGGGTGACCGCCGGACCCGCCAGTCCTCCCGACTCCGCCTGCCACTGCAGCAGGTTGGCCAGGGTGCGGTCGGAGACCTGCACGCCCTTGGGGACGCCGGTGGAGCCCGAGGTGAAGAGGGTGTAGAGCGGTCGGGCGCCGCTGTGCGCCGGGGCGGCGGCGGGTACGGGCGCCGGGGCGGCGGGTGACAGCACCACCGGGTGGCGCGCGAGGCGGCCCGGGTCGACGGCGTCGAACTCCGGGTCACCGCCCGGGGGCAGCAGCACGCACAGCGGCTCCACCTGGTCCAGCACCTGCCGGCGCAGGGCCGGTGGGTAGGACGGGTCGACCGGCACGATGGTCACGTTGAGCCGGGCCAGCGCCAGCAGCGCCACCACGTGCTCGACCGACGGTCCCAGGTGCAGCGCGACGCAGCACGGATCGTCGTCCCGCTCCGGCACGCGGTGGCGGGCCCGCAGCTCGGCGGCGAGCGCCGCCGCGTGGGCGTCGAGTTCGGCGTAGCTCACCGACCGGCCGTCGGACACCAGGGCCGGGGCGTCGGGCGTGCGGGCGACCTGCCGGGCGAAGCCCTCGGCCACCGTCGTCCAGGTCGGCACGGTCGAGGCGCCGCGACCGGGTTGCGGCAGTCCGCGGCGGTAGGGTGCCACGAGCTCGACCGGGGTCGCCGTCCCGCCGTCGGCGAGCAGGTCCAGACCCCGCCGGAACAGGCCCGCCATCGCCGCCACCTCGTCGGCGTCGAAGCGGTCGTCGGCGTACTCCCACAGGCAGTCGAGACCGCCCGCGTGCTCGACCACGGACAGCGTCATCGGGCACTTGGCCTCGGCCGGCGCCCACCACAGCGGGCGGGAGGCGCAGCCGGGCAGGGCCAGGGCACCGAAGTCGGTGTTCTCCAGGACGAACAGGTAGTCGAACGGGGAGTGGCCGCCGGCCGGCTCCCGATCGGCCAGGACGTCGGCCAGCGCGACCTCCTGACGGTCCAGCACCTGCCGGGCTCCGGCACTCAGGCGCAGCAGCTGGCCGCGCAGATCCTCGCGGGGCGCGACGGCCTGCGGCAGCAGCACGGTGTTGGCGAACATGCCGACGCTGCCCTCGAACTCCTGGACCGGCCGGTTGGCCACCGGAGCGGCGATCCGCGGCCTGGTCCCGCCGGTCACCCCGTACAGGCTCCAGGCGAAGACACCGAGCAGCAACTCGAAGCGGGTGATGCCCAGTTCGGCGCAGATCCGGTCCACGGCGGCGCGCCGAACGACGTCCAGCGAGGTGTGCAGCAGGCGGGCCGCCGGGAAGGGCACGGCACCGGACGGGCCGCCGGGGTCGTGGTCCGCCGCCTCGTCCGACCGGTCGTAGTGGGCCCGCAGTTCGGCCCGCTGGGCCAGGTAGGCGGGGCTGGCGAACCAGTCGCTCTGCCAGGCGGCGTAGTCCAGCGGGGTGGGCACCGGGGCGGTGTCCGTCCGCCGCGAGGCCTCGTCGGCGGCGCCGTCGTGCGCGTGCCGGTAGCCGGAGGACAGGTCCTCCAGCAGGACGTTGAGCGACCAGCCGTCGACCGCGATGTGGTGCAGATGGAGCAGCAACTCCCCTCCGCCGTCCTGCGGCAGCCAGCGGGCGCGCAGCATCCGGGGGCGTGCCAGGTCGAACGGCACGGCGAAGAAACGTTCCGCCTCGGCGCGCGCGCCATTCTCGCCGTCGCTGTCGACAGCGCCGACGACGGCGCCTTCGACAGCGACGCCTGGGCCCACCGCCTCCGGGCCGGGTTCGGTCCACGGGTCGTACGGGTCCCCGACCAGCTGGCGCAGGCCCTCGGGCGCGGCCGCGAAGGCGGTGCGCAGCGCCGCGTGGCGCCGCACCAGGCCCCGCAGGGAAGCACGCAACGCATCGGTGTCGACGGCGCCTTCCAGGCGGAAGGCCAGCTCCACCGCATAGGCCCGGGAGCGCGGCGCCCGCTGCTGCAGCAGCCACAGGCGCTGCTGCTCGCTGGTGGCGGACGCCGAGCGTGCCCGGGTGGGAGCGGGAGGCACCGGGTACGGCGAGTCGGCGGCGGATCCGGCTTCCGCCACGGCCCGGGCGATCCCGGCCACGTCCCCGGTCAGCACGCGGGCCTGGGGCAGTTCGCAGCCCCAGCGCCGACGCGCCTCGAAGCGCAGCCGCAGCGCCTTGAGCGAGTCGCCGCCGGAGGCGATCCAGCGGTCGTCCAGCCGCAGGTCCGGCACCCCGAGCACCTCGGCGGCCAGGGCGAGCACCTCACGCTGCCGCGCGGTGGCGACCGTGGCACCCGGACGGTCACCCTCCGGACGGCGCCAGGGCGGATCGTTGCGGCGCAGCAGGGCCGCCTGGTCGACCTTGCCGTTGGCGTTCAGCGGGAGCGCGTCCACGAGGTGGATGTGATGGGGCCTCATGTACCCCGGCAGTCCGGCCGCCAGATGGCGGTCGAACTCCTCGAACGGGACGTCCTCCCCGAGCACGACGTACGCCAGCAGCTCGTTCGGGCCGTGCTCCCCGACCCTGCGGGTGCAGACGTACGCCTGCCGCACCGCCGGGTGCGTGACGATCTGCCGCTCCAGCTCGCCGGGTTCGATCCGGAAGCCCCGGACCTTCACCTGGCGGTCGGCCCGTCCGACGTACTCGATCAGGCCGTCGGCGTCGGCGCGCACCAGGTCGCCGGTGCGGTAGTGCGTCGTGCGGCCGTCGTCGTACCAGGGCAGCCGGACGAACCGGCGCTCCGTCTCCTCGGGCAGGTTGCGGTAGCCGGCCGCGAGCCCGGCGCCGGACAGGTGGAGTTCGGCCACCTCCCCGGGCGCCGCGGCCCGGTCGCCGTCCGGGACCACCAGCACGGCCCCGGTCTGCGGCAGCACCCGGCCGATCGGGACCAGGTCCCCGTCGAAGTCGCGCGGGATCGGGTGGCACAGGGCGAAGGTGGTGGCCTCGGTGGGGCCGTAGACGTTGTGCAGGCGGGTGGGGGCCTCCGCGTTGTGCCGGTACCAGCGGCGGATCAGCCGGGCGTTGAGCTGCTCGCCGCCGACCAGCAGCTGTCCGACCCCGGCGAAACAGGACGGCTCCGTGTCCACCACCGCGTTGAACAGGGCCACCGTGACGAAGGCCGTGTCGATGCGCTCCCGCAGCAGGGCGGCGGCCAGCCGGTGCGGGGTCTGGACGTCCTCGTCACCGAGGACGACGCAGCAGCCGCCGGTCAGCAGCGGCACCCAGACCTCGAAGCTGAGGGCGTCGAACGCCGGATTGGCCAGGCAGGCGTAGCGGGCTCCCTCCTCGATGCGGATGTACCCCGGGCGCGCCAGCCGCAGGATTCCGGCGTCCCGGACCTCGACGCCCTTGGGGCGGCCCGTGGTGCCCGAGGTGTAGAAGAGGAAGGAGACCGGTGCCCCGCCGAGGACCGCTTCCGGGTCGCCAGGTGGGGCCGCGAGCAGCGCCGCCGCCTCCAGCGGGCGCACCCGTCCCGGCAGGTCGTCAGGTGCCGTACCGCCGTGGACCAGTGCCACGCTGGACGAGTCCGTCAGGATGTGGCGCCGGCGTTCCGGCGGGCTCTGCGCGTCCAGCGGGACGACCAGGGCGCCGAGCCGCAGCACGCCCAGCATGACGCAGACCAGCTGCCAGGACCGCGGCAGGCAGACGGCCACCGCCTGACCGGGGCGGACACCGGCACGGCGCAGCCCGTGGGCCACCGCGGCGGCGGCGGTGTCGAGGGCCGTGTAGTCCAGCCGGACGGCGCCGTCGACCAGCGCGACGGCTCGGGGGGTGCGCAGGGCCTGCTCGTGCACGGCCCGCGCGAGGCCGGTGGCCGAGGACGTGACGGGGAGGGCGCTCTCGGCACGCATCAGGCCTCCACGACGGAGGCGGACGCGGCAGAGGCGCCGGACGCAGCAGCGGCACCGGACGCGCCGTACCCAGCGGACGCCTCGGACGGCTGTCCGGGCACGGGCACGGGCGCAGCCGGCGACGGCGACGGCGACGGCGACAACGGCGGGGAGTCCGGGAAGCGGTCCAGTTCGGCCGCGATCAGCTCCGCGATCCGGGGCACCGCCCCGCTCTCCAGCAGGTCCCAGTGGCCGCCGGCGACCGGCTCGACCAGCAGGCCGCCGCCGGCGCGCCGCTGCCAGAACGCGCGCACCTCCCGCGCCTGCCGCTCCTCCTCTTCCCCCGGCCCCTCGCCGGTGCCGTCCCCGGCGGCCTCGACCAGCACCAGCCGGGCCGGTGAGGACGGCGCCCGGTAGTCCCGGGCGGTCATCCGGTTGTGGTTGTAGATGCGGAAGTACCGGTCGACCTGCTCGTCCTCGATCCCCGGGTACATCCCGTTGAACCTGATGAGCTTGTCGCGGAAGTCGTCCATCGGCACGGGCTCGATCGAGGCGAGCTGTTCCGTGTCCTCGGTCCCGTGGGTGTCGAGCAGCACCACGCTGAGCCGGGTGTGCCCGGCCAGGGCCAGTCGGCGCCCCATCTCGTGGGCGACCAGGCCGCCGTAGGAGAGCCCGCACAGCACCAGCGTCTCCTCCGGCCGGGGGTCGACCAGCGACAGGTAGTGCTCGGCCATGGCCTCGACCGTGGCCAGCGGCGTCTCCCCGGGGTTGATCCCCGGCGACTGCACCCCGAGGACGCCGACCCGCTCCGGCAGCGCCGCGGCCAGCGACAGGTAGCAGAAGGCGGTGCCACCCGCCGGGTGGACGCAGACCACCCGCTGCCGTCCGTCCCCCCTGCGGAACTCGACCAGATTGCCGTCCGGTGCGCCCGACGCCCCCGCCCGGAGCCGTTCGGCCAGCGCCTCGATGGTCGGGTTCTGTACGAGGTCGCGGATCGGCAGGGTCTCGCCGAACTCCTCGCGGACGGCCACGGCCACCTTGATGGCGGATATCGAGGTGCCGCCCAGATCGAAGAAGTTGTCGGATATCCCGATGCCGGGGTGGAGCAGCACCCGTCGCCAGATGGTGTGCAGCGCCATCTCCACGTGGTCCCGCGGGCTCGCCGTGTTGACCCGCGTACGGGTCGCGGAGCGGGCCGTGTCCAGCAGCGCGGCGCGGTCCAGCTTGCCGCTGCGGTTGAGCGGCAGGTGCGGCAGTTCCACGAAGACGGCGGGGATCATGTAGTCCGGCAGCCGGGGCGCCAGGGCGGCACGCCACTCGTGTGCCGGGCACGGCTGGGCGTCGCCCCGGCCCAGGCCCGCCACCAGGCGCAGCTCGCCCGTGGCGTCGCGGTCGGCCAGCACCGCCGCCTCCCGCACGCCGGGAAGGGCCAGCAGCGCGGCCTCGACCTCCCCCGGCTCGATCCGGAAGCCGCGCAGCTTGACCTGGTCGTCGCCGCGGCCGAGGTACTGGGCGTTGCCGTCCGGGAGCCAACGGGCCAGGTCACCGGTGCGGTACAGGCGTTCGCCGGGCACGAAGGGGTCGTCGACGAAGCGCTCGGCGGTCAGGTCCGGACGGTGCAGGTAGCCCCGGGCCAGGCTCGCCCCGCCGAGGTAGACCTCGCCGGTCACCCCGGTCGGCACCGGACGCAGCCGCCGGTCGAGCAGGTGCAGGCGGGTGTTGTCCAGCGGGCGGCCGATCGGGCACGGCCGGTCCAGCGGCTGCGGGTCGGTGTAGGCGGTGCTGTACAGGGTGGCCTCGGTGGGCCCGTAGCCGTAGCAGACGTGCAGGCCGGGCAGCGCCTTTTCGACGCGGTGCAGCGTGAGCTCCGGGATGGGCTCCACCCCGGTGAGCAGCTGACGGAGCGCCAGCCCGGCCAGGCGCGCCGCCGCGTCCTCGCCGATCCACTTGACGTAGGACGGCGGCAGGAAGGCCTGCACGACGCGGTGCTCGCGCATCCAGCCCAGCAGTTCCTCCGGGTCGCCGCGCAGCTCGTCGGGGACCAGGTGCAGGACGGCGCCGGTGGTGAGCGGCAGCAGCAGCTCGTGGATCGAGGCGTCGAATCCGATGCTCGACCAGGCGGAGGCCGCCTCACCGGGGGTGGCCGCGAACCGCGCCTGCCAGGTGTCGAAGAGGTTGAGGACGCTGCCGTGGGTCACCGCCACGCCCTTGGGGCGGCCGGTGGAGCCGGAGGTGTGGATGACGTAGGCGAGCTGCGACGGCCCGACGGTGATCCCCGGTGCGTCCTCGCGCTCCGCCTCGGCGGCGACCGCCCGCACCGGCAGCCAGCCCGCGGGCGGGACGTCGGCGTCGCTCAGCACCAGGGCCGGCATCGCGCTCTCGACCATCGCGGCCAGCCGCTCGACCGGCTGCCCCGGGTCCAGCGGCAGGTAGGCGGCGCCCGCCTTGAGGATGCCGAGGACTCCCACCACCAGTTCGGTCGAGCGCCCGGAGTGCAGGCCGACGACCTGGTCCGGGCCGACGCCGCGGGCGATCAGCGCGTGCGCCAGCCGGTTGGCGCGGCGGTCGAGCTCGGCGTAGTCGAGCCGTTCCCCCTCCAGGACCAGGGCCGGGCCGCTGGGGCGGGTCCGGACCTGGGTCTGGAAGCGCTCGACCAGCCCTGCGGGGGTGGCGGGGGCGGGCCCTGCCGGCTCGTCGGCGCGGTCGTCCTGGCCGGTACGGTCGTCCTGGCCGGTGAGGTCGTCCTGGTCGGCACGCTCGGCACGGTCGTGCCGGTGGGCGCGGTCGGCGCCGCTCCACTCCGACAGCACCCGGCGACGCTCCTCCTCGTCCATCAGCTCCAGGTCGTCCACGCCCAGGTCGGGCCGGTCGACCAGCTGGGTCAGCACCCGGCGCAGGTAGCCCGCGTAGCGCTCGGCCGTCGGGTGGTCGAACAGCGCGACGGCGTAGTCCAGGTGCCCGGCCATCCGGCCGTCGTCCTCCTCCGCCAGCGACAGGGCCAGGTCGAACTTGGCCCCGGCGTAGGGGATCCCGAGCGGCTCGACGTCGATCCCGGGCAGGTCCAGCAGGCCGTTCCGGGAGGGCTGCCAGGCGAGCATGGTCTGGAACAGCGGTGTGTGGGCGGTGCTGCGCGGCGGGTTGACCAGCTCCACCACCTGCTCGAACGGCAGGTCCTGGTGCTTCAGGGCGGCCCGCAGCGCACCGCGCGCCTGCTTCAGCACGGCCGAGCCGGTCGGCGAGTCCGCCAGGTCGACCCGCACGGCCAGGGAGTTGACGAAGAATCCGATCAGGTCGGCGAAGGCGCCGCGGCGGCGGTTCGACGCCGGGACGCCGACGACGATGTCGGTCTGCCCCGTCAGCCGTGAAAGCACCACGGACCAGCCGGCCAGGACGGCCGTGAACAGGGTTCCGCCCTGCTGCCGCGCGAGCGACTTGAGGGCGGCGCCGAGCTCCCTGTCGATGGAGACCGCCACCCGGCCGCCGCGGTGGTCCTGCTCCGGCGGGCGGGGGCGGTCGGTGGGCAGTTCGAGCAGGGACGGCGCGCCCGCGAGGGCTTCCCTCCAGTACGCGGCCTGCACCACCGGTTCGTCGCCGGCCGACCACTCCCGCTGCCAGCGGCTGTAGTCGGCGTACTGCAGGGACAGCGGCGTCAGCGGGGAGTCCGCGCCGTCACGGAAGACCGTGTACAGCGTGCCGATTTCGCGCAGCATCACCTCCATCGACCAGCCGTCGAAGACCGCGTGGTGCAGGGTCAGCAGCAGGACGTGGTGCCGCTCGTCCAGGACGATCAGTCGGCCGCGCGCCAGCGGGCCGCGGCCCAGGTCGAAGGGCGTGTCGGCCTCCGCGCGTTGGAGGTCGGTGACGCGCGCCCCGGCGTCCGGGAGCCCGGTCAGGTCGTCCGTCACGAGGGTGTAGCCGGAGCCGGGCGGACCGATCAGCTGGCGCACACCGCCCGCGGTGGCGACCAGCCGGGTGCGCAGCACCTCGTGCCGGGAGACCAACGCGTCGAGCGCACGGGCGAGCACCGCCCGGTCCAGCGTTCCGCGCAGGGTGAAGGCCAGGGTCTCGTTGTACGCCGCCCCGTCGGCACCGTCCGGTTGTGACAGCACCCAGAGCCGCTCCTGCCCTGACGTCGGCTCCGGGAGCCCGCCCCCGACCTGCTCCGGGGACTCGGCCTCCCGCGCGGGACGCGCATCCGCCTGGCCGGTGATGGTGCCGTGGGTCCCGTGGGTCTCCTGCGTCTCCTGCGTCTCCGACAAGGCCAGACCTTTCCTGGGGCGGGTCAGTGCAGGGGTCGACGGCGCGACGGCGGTGCGTGAGGGCAGCGGCCGACGACCCCGGTGGGACGGACCTGATCGCCTGGATCGACACCCCGATCGGATCGCTTCGACCGCGCGTGGACCTTCACAGGTGACGGGAAGTCAGCATCCTCTTGGGGCATGGGCGAACCAGGGCAGCACACAGAGGTGCCGGTGAAGCCGACGATGACGATGTGCAGTGGATCAACGTCTACGAATGCATAGTTAAGATGACTAATTCGGTCGGGGCAAGAGCCTGGATCTTCTTCTCCCGTCCATCCATTCGTCTCCGGACTGCGCTCCGACGCCCCCGGGCCGGCCGTCGCCCGCCGCGTCGGCGAGGCGGTCGAACCGCGCGGTCCCCTCGGGACCACAGCGGCCCGCCGCCTCGACGACGGCCTCGGGAACGGGTGGTCAGCCGATCACCCGACCCGATCTCGACGCGTACTCGACGCGTACTCGACGCGTACTCAGACGGCCGGCCTGCCGGTGAGGAGCGCCGTGATCTCCTGCGCGAGGTGCGGGCCGAGCTCGCCCCAGCCGTCCTTGTAGCCGTAGACACCGGCCAGGGTGCGGGCCTCGTAGTCGCCGTTCATGATCTCGAAGTCGTCGGCCGTGATGAGCCCCGGGTGGGCGGCCCCGACGGCCGCCGAGACCTTCATCAGCTCCTTGCGCAGGGTGCGCAGGTAGGAGGCCGCCCGGTCGGCCTTCGAGACCGGGTCGACGCCACGGGCCAGCCACGGGTTCTGAGTGGCGATGCCGGTGGGGCACTTGTCGGTGTGGCACTTCTGCGCCTGGATGCAGCCGATCGACAGCATCGCCTCACGCGCCACGTTGATCATGTCGACGCCCAGGGCGAAGGCGACGGCCGCGTTCTCGGGCAGGCCGAGCTTGCCGGAACCGATGAAGGTCAGGTCGTCGGTCAGCCCCAGCTCCGCGAAGGTGCCGTAGACCCGGGAGAAGCCCATCCGGAACGGCAGCGACACCGAGTCGGCGAACATCCGCGGCGCCGCCCCGGTGCCGCCCTCCCCGCCGTCGATCGTCACGAAGTCGACCCCGCGGTCACCGCGCGCCATCAGCGTGGCCAGCTCCTGCCAGAAGCCCGCCTCCCCCACCGCGCTCTTGACCCCGACCGGCAGACCGGTCTCGGTGGCGAGCAGCTCGACGAAGTCGAGCATCGAGTCGACGTCGCCGAACGCGGTGTGCCGCGACGGCGAGGCACAGTCCTCGCCGACCGGGATGCCGCGGATCCCGGCGATCTCGGGCGTCACCTTCGCGCCCGGGAGCATCCCGCCCAGCCCCGGCTTGGCGCCCTGGGAGAGCTTGATCTCTATCGCCCTGACCGGCGCGCCGGCGACCACCTCCTTGAGCTTGTCGAGGTTGAAACTGCCGTCCTCGTTGCGGCAGCCGAAGTACGCCGTGCCGAGCTGGAGGACGAGGTCACCGCCGTTGCGGTGGTACGGCGAGAGGCCGCCCTCGCCCGTGTTGTGCATCGCACCCGCCAGCGCCGCCCCCTTGTTGAGCGCCGTGATCGCCGCACCGGAGAGCGAGCCGAAGCTCATCGCCGAGACGTTCACCACGCTGGCCGGCCGGAACGCCTTGGCGCGCCCGCGAGGACCGCCCAGCACCTTGGCCGAGGGCAGCGGAGCCTGCGGGTCGTGGGCGTCGGGCAGCGCGCCGGCGAACGTGCGCTGCTTCAGGTAGGCGTGCCCCTGCACGTGCTCGACGTCGACCTCGGTGCCGAACCCGAAGTAGTTGTTCTCCTCCTTCGCCGAGGCGTAGATCCACGAACGCTGGTCACGGCTGAACGGGCGCTCCTCCTCGTTGGAGGTCACGATGTACTGCCGCAGCTCCGGCCCGATCCTCTCCAACAGGTACCGGGCGTGCCCGACCACCGGGAAGTTCCGGAGCAGCGCGTGCCTCTTCTGCACGAGGTCGCGGGCCGCCAGGAGGGCCACCGCTGTCGCGGCGGCCGCGCCGATCTTCCGGGCTTGCATGGACGTTCCTCCTCGGTGGACGGCTCCGCCGCCGGGCGGTGGGGCCGTCGTGTCGTACGTGGTGCGGGACGGGATGTGGGACGGGTGTGGCACGGCGGGGTCACGGCCAAGCGGGCAGCGGCTCCGTCGAAGAATGCCAAACGATGTTAAGAGGGCACCCGGACGGCCCCGCGCCCAGGGGCCCGGTGCCGCCGTACGCCTGGCGTTCCGGTGGCCAGCAGACGCCATTCAGCCGGAGTCCACCCCGTTTCAACGTTGTGTCATCAGAGTTCGGCCTCGTGACTACCTCACACTCCCGCACCGGCGTCGCCTCCGCGTGCGCCGTCGCCCTGACGTTCTCAGGACTGGTCGCCACCGGAATCCTCGCCGCGCAGCCCGCGGCCGCCGCGGACCCGGCCGGCTACCAGAACATCCGGATCAACGAGGTCACCTCGTCCAACAACGACACGGTGGAGCTGTACAACACCGGCTCGACCGCAGTGAGCATCAGCGGCTGGAAGATGTCCGACGGCGGCTTCTCGCCGCAGGCGTTCAGCCCGTCCTCCACCACCATCCCGGCCGGCGGCTTCGTCACCTTCAACTCGCCCAAGGGGCTCGGTGACGCGGACAAACTGGTCATCTACACCTCCGACGGCACCGTGGTCGACCGCGTCGACTGGGCCACCGGCGGGGCCAAGCCCGCCATCGCGCGCTGCGGCGGGGACGGCACCGGGGCGTGGGTGACCACGACCACCGCCGCCACCTTCGGCGCCCCGAACGCCTCCGGCTGCCCCTCGTCGACGCCCGTGGCGAGCCGCGTGCGCATCAACGAGGTCACCTCGAACGGCACGGACACCGTCGAGCTGTACAACGGCGGAACGAGCGCCGTCAGCATCGCGTCGTGGAAGTACGTCGACGGCGACACCACCCACGCCCCGGTCTCGATCTCGTCCTCCTCACCCAGCGCGACCAGCATCCCCGCGGGCGGCTACCTCACGTTCGACTCCGCCCTCGGACTGGGGGACAACGACTCGGTCTTCCTCCTCGACGGCAACGGCAACACCATCGACTCGGTGACCTGGGCCACCGACGGCGCCAAGCCCTCCGACGAACGCTGCGCCAACGGCACCGGCTGGTTCCGGACCTCCACGACCGCGACGCCCGGCGCCGCGAACTCCTGCTCCGGCACCGGCGGTGGCGGCCAGACCGGCCACCTGCTCGGCGGCGGAGGCGCGCTCACCAGCGGCTGCACACCCGAGGCACCCAGCGGCACCGGCTCCACCCCGGCCGGAACCCTGGCCTGGCCGGGCGGGCTGGACGTCACCATCGCCGACAACGTCTGCGCGTTCACCACGTCCACCGGCCCGGAAGGCCGCGACCTCAGCGGCCTCGCGTTCGACCCGGCGAACCCGTCGGTGCTGTGGGCGGCCAAGAACAAGAACTGGCTGTTCAAGCTGGTCAAGAGCAACGGCAAGTGGATCCCGGACCCGTCGTGGAGCGCCACCGGCAAGCAGATCCGCTTCGCCGGCGGCACCGGCCAGCCCGACTCCGAGGGCCTGACGGTCGGCGGCAACGGCCACATCTACGTGACCTCCGAGCGCGACAACACCAACAACACGGCCCCCAAGGACACCATCATGGAGTTCGACCCGGCCGCGACCGGATCGACCCTCACCCCGATCCACCAGTGGGACATGACCTCGCAGTTCCCCCAGCTCGACACCGGCAGCAAGGACGACGCCAACCTGGGCTTCGAGGGCGTCGGCTACGTACCCGACAGCTGGCTGACCGCGAACGGCTGGATCGACCCGCTCACCGGCGCCCCCTACAACCCGGCGAACTACCCGCTGCACGGCTCGGGCCTGTACTTCGCCGGCCTGGAATGGGACGGCACGCTGCACGTCTACGGCCTGAACTCCGACGGCACCTTCACCACCTTCGGCACCATCGCGACCGGCAAGACCTCCGTGATGGACGTGACCTACGACGCCGGAACCCAGCGCATCATCGCCACCTGCGACAACACCTGCGGCGAGACCCACACCTTCCTGAAGGTCAACACCGCGGGCGCCATCGTCCCGGACGTGACCTACACCAACCCCGCCGTCATGCCCGTCGACAACCTGGAGGGCTTCGCCCTCGCCCCGCCCTCGACCTGCCTCAACGGCTTCCGCGAAGCCGTCTGGAGCGACGACGGCATCTACGGCTTCGGCACCGGCACCACCTCCTACGGGCACTCCCTCTACAGCGGCACCTTCCCCTGCTGACCCCCTGACCCCTCCGCCGGCCGGAGGCGGCTCCCACCCGGGGGGCCGCCTCCGGCCGGCGTCTGCGATGCCCGGGCGTGCCGGCGTGCCGAACGGGCGGAGACCGCTGTCGACTCGTCCTGCACGGCGCGGTGGGCAGCCTCGAATTCCTCGATCCGGTCCGCTCGGACGCGGGTGTGCACGGCCACCCTCACACGTGGTGCTCCGAGCGGGCGGTGTCGACGATGACGACGTCGAGGGTGCGGGGGCCGTGGACGCCTTCGACCCGGTTGAGTTCGATGTCGCTGGTGGCGGACGGGCCGGAGATGAAGGTCAGCGGCCGGCTGGGGTCGAGACGGGCGAGCGCGTCGGGGACGTCGTCGGCGATCTGCTCGGCGCGGACGACGCACAGGTGGTAGTCGGGGACGAGGGTGAGGGCGCGGCGGCCCTGGCCGGGGCCGGTGTCCAGGACGATGGTCCCGGTGACGGCGATGCCGGCGGCGGCGAGGGTGATCGTCCCCTCCAGTGCATCGAGTTGGGGGATGTCCAGGGGTTCGGGGTGCCATTCCCAGTCGCCGGGCGGCAGCAGCTCGACGGGAAAGCCGTCGGGCAGCGCCAACTGCCGTACGCCGCGCGCGGTGAGGGCGGCGGCGATGGCGGCGGGCAGTCCGGCCGGGTCGGTGCGGGTGACGGTGGCCCGGTAGTCGGCGACGCGTTCGTCGAACAGGGCGACGACGTCGACGCCCGGTTCGACGTGGCCGCGACGGTAGGTCCTCGGAACTGGTACGTCCTCGGGGGTCTCACCGCGCGGGACGTCGGTGAGGGCGGCGCGGATGCGGCCGAGGATCGCTTCGCGGCTGCTCATCGCTCCTTCTCCTCCTTGTTCTCGCGCCACCAGCTCCGGAAGGACTGAGCGGGCGGTGCGGGGGTGTCGCGGGTGTCGGACCAGCCGTGCAGCGGGCCGGGCAGCCGTCCGATCCGCCCCTTCCGGGCGAGGGCCCGGCCGCCCAGCGCGGCCGCCTTCTGGGCGGCGGCGAGGAGCCGCGGGGAGTCGAGGACGGTGGCGGCGGCCTTCATCGCCGCAGCCTCGGCGGTGGGCAGGCGTTTGGCGGCCCTCTTGGCCTCGACCACCTCGGCCCGCAGGTGGGCGAGGACTTCGGGAATGTCGATCTTCACGGGGCAGGCGTCGTAGCAGGCCCCGCAGAGGGTGGAGGCGAACGGCAGCGAGGCCGCCTTCTCCACCCCCACCAGCTGCGGGGTGAGCACGGCCCCGATCGGCCCGGGGTAGACCGAGCCGTACGCGTGGCCGCCGGTGCGCTCGAAGACGGGGCAGACGTTGAGGCAGGCCGAGCAGCGGATGCAGGCGAGGGCCTGGCGGCCGACGGTGTCGGCCAGGGTGTCGGTGCGCCCGTTGTCGAGCAGGACGAGGTGGAACGTCTGCGGCCCGTCGCCTTCCGTCGTCCCCGCCCACGTGGAGGTGTACGGGTTCATCCGCTCACCGGTGGAGGAGCGCGGCAACAGCTGCAGGAACACCTCCAGGTCCGTCCACGTGGGGACGACCTTTTCGATGCCCATCACGGTGATCAGGGTCTCGGGCAGGGTGAGGCACATCCGGCCGTTGCCCTCGGATTCGACCACGACGACCGTGCCGGTGTCCGCGACCGCGAAGTTGGCACCGGAGACGGCGACCTTCGCGCGGAGGAACTTCTCCCGCAGGTGACGACGTGCCGCCTCGGCGAGTTCGGCCGGGTCGTCGCCCAGCCCCTCGGGGGCGGGCTGACCCCACTCCCCCATCCGGGCGGCGAAGATGTCGCGGATCTCGGTGCGGTTCCTATGGATCGCGGGGACGAGGATGTGGGAGGGCCGGTCGTCGCCCAACTGCACGATCAGCTCGGCGAGATCGGTCTCGTAGGCGGTGATCCCGGCCTCGGCGAGGTGCTCGTTGAGGCCGATCTCCTGGGTGGCCATGGACTTGACCTTGACCACCTCCCGTTCCCCGGTGGCCCGGACCAGCTCGGTGACGATCCGGTTCGCCTCGGCCGCGTCCGACGCCCAGTGGACGGTGCCGCCCGCCGCGGTGACGGACTCCTCCAACTGCACCAGGTAGCGGTCGAGATGGCGCGCGGTGCGCTTCTTGATCGCCGCACCCGCCGCGCGCAGCGCCTCCCAGTCGTCCAGCTCCGAGGAGACGGCGAGGCGCTTGTCGCGGATGGTGCCGGTGGCCCGCTTCAGGTTGGCCCGCAGCTGGGTGTCCTTCAGCGCCTCGCGGGCGGCGTCCGGGAAGGCGGGGCTGCCCAGGAACACGACGCCGCGGTCGTCCATCGCACTCCCGCTCATCGCGGATTCCCTTCCTCCGCCGCCAGGATCTCGGCCAGGTGCATGGTCCGTACGCCCTTGCCCTCGCGGGACAGTCCGCCGCCGATGTGCAGCAGGCAGGAGTTGTCGGCGGCGCACAGCACGTCGGCGCCGCTGTCCAGGACGCCTCGCATCTTGTCGGCGAGCATGGCGGCGGACGTCTCGGCGTTCTTGACGGCGAAGGTTCCGCCGAAGCCGCAGCAGGAGTCGGCGGCCGGGAGGTCGATCAGGTCGAGGTCCCTGACGGCGCGCAGCAGTCGCTGCGGGCGGTCGCCGAGCCGCAGTCCGCGCAGGGAATGGCAGGTGGGATGGTAGGCGACCTTGTGCGGGAAGCGGGCGCCGACGTCCGTCACCCCGAGGACGTCGGTGAGGAACTCGGTGAACTCGAACACCCGGGGCACCACTTCGGCGACCTCGGCCTGCAACCGGGCGTGTCCGTACTGCTCGGCCAGCACGGCGTGGTTGTCGCGGATCATGCCGGCGCAGGAGGCGGACGGGGTGATGACGGCGTCGTAGTCGGCGAAGGTCCGCGCGAAGCGCGTCACCAGAGGGACGGCCTCCGGACGGTAGCCGGTGTTGAAGTGCATCTGGCCGCAGCAGGTCTGCTCCTGCGGGAACTCGACGGTGTGGCCGAGGCGCTCCAGGACGGTGACGACGGCCCGGCCGGTGCCGGGGAACATGGTGTCGTTGAAGCAGGTGATGAACAGGGCGATCCGCATCTACTCTCCCTCCCCCGGGGTCGGGACCTCGGAGAGTAGCAGCCCGTGCTCGGCGGCTATGACTGCTGGTAGCTATGACTGCGAGTACGGATCCGGATCGGGGTACATGCAGATCCTCCAGGACTGCAGGCAGTCGGCGTTGCACGGCTGCCAGGCGTAGTAGTTGTCCTTGAGTTGGTCACACCCCTCCTCGCAGATCCTGTAGTACCGCTCGCACTCCTCCATCAGGTCGAGCTGCTCCTGCGTGAACATCGGCGCGATGCGGTCGGCGAGCGCGGCGCGGGGCCGGCCGAGTGTCCGGTACGCCCCGGTGCCGGGCTGGACAGCGGCCTCGGCGCGGAAACCGGGGATGGTCATGATGGGTCCTCCCGTCTCGGCCTCGTGGGGCCCGGGCCCTGCGGTCCGGCGGCGTGTCCACGGCAGTCCGGCGCCCCTCGCCTTCCAGGCTACGGCACCGGACCCGCGGCACCGGGCCCGCCAAGGTGCGCGGGCGACGGCGCGGAGGCAGCCTGGAAATGTGGCACGTCGTGGGTGCGCGCGCTCGTGCGGCGCGGCGGGTCCCAGGTCTCCGAAACGGTCTCCGGAACGGTCTCGGCGTGCGGGTCCTGTCCTGCGCCCGCGCCAGGTGAGGAGTGTCCGACATGACGACGGGCGAGAAGCGTGATCGCCGCGAACAGGCCGCCCGGGGTGCGCCGCGGCGGGTCCGGCTGCCGGGGTTCGTCACGGACCAGGACATCGGGCTCGGCGACGCCGTCAAACGGGTCACCTCGACACTGGGCATCCGGCCCTGCGGCGGGTGCGAGCGGCGCGCCGCCGCGTTGAACCGTCGGCTGGTCGTGTCCGGCGGGCCGAGCCGTCGGCAGCGGAACTGACCTCCGAGGAACCAGCGATGGAGCCAGCGATGGAACAGGACCAGGACTTCGGCGAGCCGGTGCAGGCCCGCGCGACGGAAGCGACGGAGCCACCGGGAGTGGAGCAGCCGGTGCCCGAACCGCCGCCGGAAGGCCGGCAGTCGGCACCGAACCCCGCCTACGGCGGAGCCTGGTCGGACCCGCCCGGCCACCTCGAACCCGCGTCCGCGCCGGTCACCCCGGCCTGCGGGTGCGGCGGTCCGGGCTCCGGCGCGGCCGAAGGGCGACAGCCGACGGCCTCCGGTTCGGGATCGGACCAGCCCACCTTCGTCTACGCGATCGGCCAGATCGACTTCCGTTTGCCGAGCCTGGGGGTCGAGAAGGAGCTGGCACAGGCCGCCGGCCGGGTGGAGGCCGCGGGACTGAGCGACCGCCAGACCGTGCACTCGGTCATCTCGCAGCCCGATAACCGCTACCTCGCACGGCAGTTGTGCTACGTGCTGAACGTCCAAGGCATCGACACCTACCTGCTGCGCCCCCGCGATCCGGCCGACGTCGCGCTGCTGGTGGACGCCGTCCGGCCCGACCCGCGTCCGACGGACCTGGACGTGGTGATCGGCCTGCGAGGGCCGTTGGCGCCGCCGTCGCTCTGCAACGGCCTGACGCTCCCGGTGGTCTTCTTCGATCAGCTCTACTCCTTCGACAGCTCGGAGCTGATCAGCGCGATCGAGCGGCCCGAACAGATCCCGGACGACCAGTTCGAGTCCGCCTCCTACGAACTCCTCAGCCGGATCCTGCACTTGGGCGACAACGCCGGCGACACCGACGAGCACCGCGCGCTCAACTACCTGGCCGTTCGGTACCAGGGGATCTACCACAAGACCGTGGAGGCGTTCGCGGCCAACTCCGCGCTCAGCGCCGTCGAGGTCTGCGACTCGAGGCTGAGCGGCGCCCGCCGGATCCTCGACGTGGTGCTCTCCTACACGAACCGCCACAGCGACGTCACCGAGAAGTTCTTCGTGCGGCTCGACTGCACCGAGGAGTTCCCCTTCGTGGTGACGAAGCTGGGGCCCTACTACGACCGCTGACCGGCCGCCGGGCCGAGATGAGGTGAGCGACGATGAGCATTCCGGGTTTCACCGCGGACACGGTGACCTACCAGGACGGTGGACGGTACCGGACGGGGCACGGCGCCCCGGCACGGAGGAGGCCGGGCGTGCTGGCACAGGGTCGAGCCCACCGACCGGCCGGTGGCGACGTCATGCCGGGCGTGTGCATCCGGCTGTGTCGGAACGAATGCCGAGACTTCTGCCACAACCCGCGCAGCGAGCAGTGTCACGCGTGCTACTCCCCCTGCATTGCTGACTGCATGGGCCCCAACGACACTGCGGGTCCGTTCTGAGACGAGGTGTGTACCGATGAGGATGCCAGGCTTCACCGCCGAGGCGGCGGTCTACCGGAGCCGGCGGCACTACCGTGCGGGACCGTCCCGGGGTGGGCCGGCACGTGCGAACGTCCTGGTGCCGTCCGGATGGTCGGGCAGGGGCTCGGGGCCTCCGATCGACCCGATCTGCATCCCCGAGTGCCGTGGGGCCTGTTTCCCGGTCTGCTCGCATGACCCCTTCGGCTGGAGGTGCCGCAACTGTCTGAGCGACTGTTACGCCCAATGCCCGCCGTTCCCGGGCGTGTGAGGCCGCTCGACCTGGTCGGGCTGGCGCCGCTGATGGCGCGCAGTGCCGGACGGCCGGAGGTCGCCGTCGGGTTGCTCGACGGCCTGGTCGCCGTCGGACAACCCGCCTTCGCCGGGCGGCGGTTACGCGTTCTGTCCGGCCGGCCGGACGCCACCGGCGGGTCGGCCGGAGCCGGGCCGGTCTGCGCGACCGCCGGCGACGGTCCCTGCGTGCACGGCAGCTTCGTCGCCGGCGTGTTGAGCGCCGACCGCGCCTCGCCGTCACCGGGCATCTGCCCCGACTGCACCCTGCTGATCCGTCCTGTGTTCGCCGGCCACCGCACCGACCCGGCTGCCGTACCGACCGGTCGTCCCTCCCCGCTGGCCACCTCGGCCGAGGAGCTGGCCGCCGCCGTCGTCCAGGCCGTCGATGCCGGAGCCCGGGTGCTCAACCTGAGCGTCGCGCCCGAGCGGCCGTCCGGCAACGGGCACCGCGAGCTGACGGCCGCCCTGGACCACGCGGCGGCGCGCGGGGTGCTCACCGTCATCGCCACCGGTAACCAGGGCCGGCTGGGCAGCTCCGTGCTGACCCGGCACCCCTGGACCATCCCGGTCGTCGGGTACGACGGCCGGCGCCGCCCGATGGACCTGTCCAACCTCGGCGGCTCGATCGGCGCCCGTGGTGTCGGCGCACCGGGACAGGCCGTGGTGCAGCTCAACCCCGGCGAGCGCCCGCTCGTGCTCTCGGGCACCAGCGTGGCCGTCCCCTTCGTCGTCGGGACCCTCGCCCTGCTGCTGTCCTGCTTCCCGCGGGCCACCCCGTCCGAGGTCCGCGCGGCCGTGCTCCGCGGCACCGCCCGCGCATCTGTGCGCCGCTCGGTGGTGCCGCCGCTACTGGACGCCTGGGCCGCGTACGAGATCCTGCGGGGCTGACATCCGACGGTTGTCCAACTGGCGGCCCGGGCAGCCGCGGCCACCGCGGCAAAGGCGGGCGAAGCCCACCGCGCCGATGGCGGTGGGCTCGGGCTTCCTCGTCGGCGGCGGGCTGCCGACGACGGCCGGCGCGCGGCCAAGGCAGCCCGGGCCCGAGCGGGCGAGGTCGCCTGGGTGCAAGCGGACGAGACCGGACGTGCCCTGCCTCCAGCGCACGCCGGAGGGCGTGGACTGCCGGGCCTGGTCCTGGACGTCGACGCCACCCTGGTCACCTGCCGCTCCGAGCAGGAAGAGACCGCCGTGACCTACAGACGCGGCTTCGGCTCCGTGCGGACCCTGTACCAGGGTCCGTCCCATCTGCCGGCTTGTTCATTGTGGCTCACCGGGCGAGTGTGCCGGGCTGATCCTCCGGCCTCAAGAAGTCCGACATGTCGATCACCCACTACAACGCCGTCCACAAAGCGGCCGACACCATGCACATCGACCGCTGGTGACGCCCGACCCCTGACCCGAAGGGCCCGGCTCTCCTCCAGAAGACGGAGGGCCGGCCCCTTCGCCAGGAGGACGACCGCCACTGCCGTCCGGTGCGAGCGTGACCCCCATGACCACAACTCGCCTCCCCCACCGCCGAATCGCCGCCGCTGTCGTCACCGCGGCCACCCTCGTCGCGCTCGCACCCAGCGCCGCCATTGCCGCCCCCGCCGTCCCGCCAAACGTGTCCCTCGACTTACGGCCCGAGCTGAACGCCCTGGTCGAGCACGGCACCAGCACCGCCGCGCTTGCCGAGGTCCGCGACCACGGGCGCACCGTCTTCCGTGGTGCGGTCGGCACCGCCGACCTGGCCACCGGCCAACCGGCCCGCGCCGACGGGCGGTTCCGCATCGCCAGCACCACCAAGTCCTTCGTGGCGACCATCACCCTGCAACTGGTCGACGAAGGACGAATCAAGCTCGACGACCCGATCGAGTACTACCTGCCCGGCGCCATCCCGAACGGCGGAGCCATTACCATCCGCCAACTCCTCAATCACACCAGCGGGTTGTACAACTACCTCGACGACCCGCACGTTCGCTCCAACACCGAAGCGGGCAACCGGGAGTTCCTCGCCACCGGCCGCTGGACCGAGTACACCCCACAGCGACTGCTGGCCATCAGCACCGCCAAACCCCCGTACTTCCCCCCTAACCAGGGCTGGCACTACTCCAACACCAACTACGTCGTCATCGGCATGCTCATCCAGCAGGTGACCGGCCACAGTTGGCGGGACGAGGTCGAGGCGCGGATCATCCAGCCGCTCGGCCTGCGCCACACCACCCTGCCGACCGACTCCACCACCGTCCCCGGCCCGCACGCGCACGGCTACTTCAAGTTCCCCGAGGGCCCGGGGGACGTCACCCGGCTCTCCCCCACCATCGCTGACGCGGCCGGCGCGGGGATCTCCACCACCGACGACCTCGCCCGCTTCCACGCGTCCCTGTTCGGCGGCCGCCTGCTCTCCCCGGCCCAGCTCAGCGAGATGACGACCACCGTTCCCATCCCCGGTGCGCCCGACCACGCCGAGTACGGGCTCGGCGTGGTCCGCTACGACCTCTCCTGCGGCCAGTTCTGGGGCCACCCCGGCGAGATCCCCGGCTACTCGACCGGCCTGCTCGGCACCCGGGACGGCAGCCGCCAGTACGCCCTGTCCTACAACGAGTACGACAAGAGCGACTCCGACAAGTCCAACCGGCTCTACCGAGCCTTCGAGGAGAAGGCCCTCTGCGGCCCGGCCGCCTCGGGCTGACCGACGTGCATCTCGATGGCGTTCGGAGTGGAAATCAGGATCCCGCGCTCGCGCGTGATCCGTTCCGCCTTCTTCCGGTTCACTCCCGGCCCCGGCGGCGAATTTCCGCGTGAACGCGCGGGACGCCGTAGGCGCGCCGTCCGGCACTGCTCCGAGTGGATCCCACGAGTGGTGGGTGTCTCCCGGTGGACCGAGGCTGGGCTGCGCAGTCCCCGTACGAACCGTTCGGCGGCGGCCGGAACACTCGGCGCCGTCCCTCCGGGGCCGTGAGAGAGACGAGACCACATGACGAGACAGGGCGACAGCAGCCCGGGCCACCCGCCGTCCGTCCGCGGGACCGCCAGGTCCGGACGCATTCGGCCGCGGCACCGGTGGGGCGGCGACGCCGCCGGAACGCACGCACCGGGATGGCGCTCGCCACAGCCGGTCTGGCCGTCCTGGGCGACGGTCCCCTACGTCGCACCCCTGGTCTTCGCCGACTCACCGTGCGCCCAGTCGATCACGCGGCCGTTCGTCGACACGCCGACCGCTCCGGACACGGGTCGCCTCGCAGGTCTCGAGCCGCCCGCGTTCGAGATCGCACCGTAGGGCCGACCGGTCCTGGAGGGATCCCCGCCCAGGAAGGCCACTGAAGACGCCGGGGCCCGCCCCGAAAGGAGAGTCACCCGGGTGACCGTCGACCTCACCGCCTCCGGTGGCGAAGGCGCCCACCGCATCGCCCGGCCGCCGACCGCACCCGGCGCGGGCCCGTCGTGAACGCCCTCGCCAGGCTGCGCGGCAACCGCTTCGCCCTCGCCGTCGTGCTGCTGGCGCTCGCCTGCGGGACGGGTGTCGCGCTCTACCTCGACGAGCGCGACACCCGACAGCAGAGCCGGGCGCTCGCGGTGCCGAGCGCCCCCGACTGGGTCGAGCTGAACATCGCGTCTCAGGACTTCGACCCCGGGAGCGCGCAGCTGACGCTCTTCGTCGTGGCCGTTCCGCACGGCGGCCTGGCCCAGGGGCCCGGTTCGTCCGCCTTCACCCGCCAGGTGGAGATCACGGTCGGGGCGATCGCCAAGACGGTCCTGCGGACGGCGCCCGGAGAGGTGGCGGAACCCCAGCTCGTCCCGGCCGGCCTCTACGGCGGCACCGAGACCGACTACCCGTTCGACCGCTACCGGTTCACCGCGGCCTTTTCGGCCTCGGACAGCACCGGCACCGTGCCCGTCGGCCTCGTCTTCGGTGACGCGGACCCGTTCTTCGCCGTCCATCCCACCGCCACCGCCCCGGCCTCCGGGGCGGTGGTCCTGCACGCGCGGGCCACCCGGGCGCGCAGCACACTGATCCTGGCGTGGTTCATGATCGCCGCGATGTGGGCGCTGGCGCTGGCCGTCATGGCCGGCGCGGAGGTGGTGTACCGCGGCGGCCAAGGGATGGTGTGGCCCGCCCTCGGCTGGATGGCGGCGACCCTGTTCGCACTGGTCGGCATGCGCAACGCCGCGCCGGGTGAACCGCCGATCGGCTCGCTGATCGACTACATCGCGTTCTTCTGGGCCGAGGCGATCATCGCGACCAGCCTGACCACCGCCGTGATCGCCGGCACCCGTGTCGAGCGCCGAAAACGCGCCCAGTCGGAACGGGCGGCCCAGGCCGACCAGGCCAGGCGGGCGGAACCGGGCGACCCCTGACACGGAGGCGCCGTGTTCAGTACTCACTCTTGACGACGAAGAACGAGCCGCGGACGGTGCCGGCGAGCTTCGACTTCTGCCGGGCGAACTTGAACCGGGAGGCGAGTTCCTCCGGGATCTCCATCCCCTCGGAGAGCTTGAACCCGACCGCCCGCTTCTTGGGGTCGTCGACGGTGTACATCACGTTGATCGACAGCCCGCTCTCGTAGAAGACGTAGGCCATGCGGATGTTCTCGACCTGGAAGGCCGTGGCCTCCAGCGGTCGGGACGAGACGACGATGTCGCGTTCCTCCTTGAGGATCCGGTGCACCCAGTCGACGGCCTCCCTGGCGTCGCCCGCCGGCTCCACCGTTTCCACCGTGAAGACGTGGCCGTACTTGTTCCTGAAGTAGCGGGCCTCGTTCGCCCGCAGACCGGCCAACGCCTCCGCGACGGGCGACGACTCCAGACCCACGGTCGAGACGGTGTCGAAATCCACGGTGTACGTCATGACAGGTACTTCCTCCTCGACGTCGGTGAACGACGGACGCCCCAGGACCAGGGGAGAACCGCTTTCCCGCCAACCGGCCGTGAGCTCCCCGGTGGGCGCCGCACCACTCCGTACGGTGCCACACCGCACCGTACGATCCCGGTTGACGCGCACACAGCGCGAAGCGCATCCTGATCGGCGTTCTGGAATGATTCAACTCACGGCCAGGAAGCGGCGGATGGGAACATCGCATCCGAACCAGCACATCTCTCGGGAGCTCCGGCCCGGGCACCGTGATCACTGTGCCGCACCCGCCGGCCGCTCCCCAAGCCCGACCTGCAGGGAAGTACGGCCGAGTACCGCTCGGTCCTGCAGGACGTGGACCTGCGGCTGACCGCGACCCGGACCGGGTTCACCCAGGTCCTCGTGGACTACGGCGCCGACCTCCCGACGACCACCGGTCCCTGACCGGTTCGGGACCCTGGACCGGGTGGCCGTACGGCCGCCCGGTCCACACCCCTCGTTCCACCCGGGACCGACCACCGCTCCAGCCACCGCTCCAGCCACCGCTCCACCCATCGCTTCAGCCAAAGGGGAACTCCGCCGTGAGGCCACACCTTCCGCGCGCCGTCATGGGCATCCTGCTCGTGGCGCTCGTGATCGCCTTCCTGCCCGGCACCCGGGCCACCGCCGCGAGCTGGACCAGCCACTGCGCCGTCGGCGACTTCTGCCTCTACGACCAGAACGGCGGCCAGGGCGCCGAACTCGCCAACGACCCCCGCGTCCCCGTCCAGGACGTCACCCCCGCCTGGAACGACCGGGCCCGCTCGGTGGACAACCAGTCCGCCTACTGGGCCTGCCTCTACTCCGACGGCGCCTACGGCGGCACCCTCCAGGCCATCCGGCCCGGCGGCCAGGCCGACCTCGCCGACCTCAACACCCACCTGGACGGCAAGGTCACCTCCTTCAAGGGCGCCAAGTCCAAGGCCGGCTGCTTCACCGGCTACGAGCGCTGCGAGACCGGACGGCTCTGCCTGTTCGCGCAGGAGGGCGGCCGCGGCGCGATGACCTCCTTCACCGATGACGAGGTCCGCGACTACGGCGCCGAGTGGAACGACCGGACGGTCTCCGTCTTCAACCACACCGCCAAGCACGCCTGCTTCTACCCGGACAGCGGGCTCACCGGCTCGTGGACCGCCAACGGCTCCGGCTACCGGGCCTTCGTCGTCCTCAGCGGCGACAGCACCTTCGTCTCCGCGCCCTACGCCGGCACGCTCAGCTCCGACCGTCTGGTCGTCGCCGCCAACGGCCGCCCCGCCACCGACTTCTGCTGAACCGGGAGCCCTCTCACATGAAGCACACCCTCGTGCGGCGGGCCGCCGCGATCAGGACCGCCACCGCCCTCGGCCTGGCGGCCTCCGTCCTCGCCGTCCCCGGCAGCGCCACAGCCGGCGCGGCGACCGGCGACACCGACCCGGGCGACATCGTCCTGGGCACCATCACCCTCGCCCAGGCCGCCACCACCACGCCCTTCCCCGGGATCACCCGCACCGTCTACCAGGACGCCGACCGCACGTGGACGGTCAACGTCATGGAAATCGACCCGAACCGGGCCCCGATCACCTTCGACGGCTCGATCGGCCAGGGCATGTACACCACGCAGACCGTCCAGGAGATGCTGGAGCAGACCACCGGCGTGACCAGCCGACGCCCCTACCTCGGGGTCAACGGCGGCTACTTCGACGACGGCGTGGTCCTGGACCAGACCGACCGGATCTACCTCGGCGACCTCGGCGGCACCTCGATCAAGAACGGACGACTGCTCAGCGAGGCCGGCGGAGGCCGCTACGCCTACGACCCCGTCACCGGAAAGGCCGTCGGGCTGCGCCCCGCCAACTCCGTGCTGATGCTGCAGGACGGCCGCCCGTACATCACCGAGCTCGGCACCGCGCTCACCGTGCGGCTCTCCGACGACGCCACCGTCAGCCGCAAGGTCGACGGCGTCAACCGGCTCCCCGGCCGGGCCGGCCACTGCCTGCGCAACACGGACCCCGCCAACACGGACGTGACGGTCGTCGGCGGCGTCTGCTTCGACCCGTCGGAAATCGTCGAGTTCACCCCCGAGTTCGGCGCGCGGACGCCGGCTGCCGACCTGCTCGGCCAGACCGGCACCACCACCGACGACGACCCGGGCGTCGAGGTGCTGTTCAACTCGGCGGGCGTGGCCACCGCCTGCTTCCGCCCCGGCGCCACGGCCGGCGGCATCGTCTCCGACGCCCCTCGCGGCGGCCACGACGTGCCGTCCGGCGGGCGGGCCCTCCAGGGCACCGGCGACGGCGCGACCTGGCTCTGGGACAACGCCTGCGCCGGCAAGCCGGTCAGCCTGCACACGGTGGTCACCGACACCCGCTTCGGCGACACCGTCGCCGACACCTGGTTCGGCCGCGCCCCGGCCGGCGCCGTCGAGCGGCCGATCGACCCGGCGATGTACGCCACCCCCGTCGGCGACGTCCTGATCCGGGACGCCTCGGTGGTCTACCAGGTGGCCGGTGACTCCGCACGGGCCTGGCGCACCGCCGGCGGCGCGGACGGCTTCGGCCACCTCTTCTTCGTCACCGTCGAGGGGCAGAAGGGCGGCTCCGCGCCCCTCGCCGCCGGAGCCACCCGCAGCGAGCTCGCCCAGCTGCTCAAGGCGCTCAACCTCGTGGACGCCGTCAACATGGACGGAGGCGGCTCGACCACCCTCAACCTGCGCGACCAGAACGGCGGCGAACCGCCCGTCACCACCACCACCGACTCGGCCCCCCGTCACGTCGCCGACACCGTGTACGCCGGTGTCGGCGGCTACGGCCTCGCAAAGTAGGCCACCCCACCGGCCCGCCCCGGCCCTCTCGCCGAACCGGTCCGCTCACCGTCCCGGCCGGCGAAAGGGCCGGCCGGCGAAAGGGCCGACCGGCGGCGCGGCACCGCGCCCCGGCGGCGTGCCGCATCCGCCTCCCGAACGGCCCGAGCCCCGGCGCCACAGACGACCACTCGACCTGTCGCGAACCCGGACTCGACCCCGGCGCCCTCTCCCGGATGGACGGAGGGCGCCGGGGTCGAGGTCACGGGTCGTCACCAGGTGACAGGCAGTGCGTGGAGACCGTAGACCTCGTTGTTGACGCGGTAGGGCACGTCCTCGGCCGGGCACGCGAGCGCGAGGGCGGGCAGCCGCCGCAGGAGCGCGGGCAACGCGATCCGCAGTTCGGTGCGGGCCAGTGGTGCGCCGAGGCAGTGGTGCGGGCCGTGCCCGAAGGCCACGTGCGACACGGGTTTGCGCTCGATGTCGAGACTGTCCATCCCGGCCCCGAGCGCCGGATCGCGGTTGGCCACCGGCAGTTGACAGACGACCTGGTCACCGGCCTTGATCGGCACGCCGCCGACCTCGGTGTCGCACCGCGCGGTCCGGGCCAGCGCGGTGCTGGACACCGACAGGTACCGCAGCAGTTCCTCGACGGCGCGGTCGATCACCGGATCGGTGTCCGCAGCGTTGCGCAGCCGGTCGGCCTGCTCCTGGTGCGACAGCAGGGCGAGCATGCCCAGGCCGATCGTGTTGGACACCGTGACGTGGCCGGCGAGCAGCAGCAACTCGCAGACACCGACCAGTTCGGAGTCCGACACCGCGCCGCCGTGCTCCCGGATGAGCATGCCGATCATCCCGTCGTCCGGGCTGCGCCGCTTCTGCGCCACCAGGGAGGCCATGTACTCGTGCGACTCCCGGCCGGCCGCGAGCCGTTCCTCGATGGGCAGTGCGAGATCCAGCGTGGTGCGGGACCAGCGGTGGAACTGCCCCTGGTCGGGATCGGGAACGCCGAGCAGCGCGCAGATCACCCCGAGGGGCAGCGGCAGGGCGAAGTCGTCCATCAGGTCCGCCGTCGGCCCCCGCGATTCCATGGTGTCGATCAGCTCGCCGGCCAGGGTGCGGATCATCGGCTCCAGTGAGCGGATCCGCTTCCCGGTGAACTCGGGTGTCAGGACGTGGCGCAGCCGCGTGTGCTCCGGCGGGTCCATGTTGAGGAGTTCGTCGGGCAGGACCGGAGCGCGTTCGGGGTCGTACATCGCGAAGGTCTCCTGGTCGGACAGCACGCACCGCACGTCGGCGTGCCGGGTGACGAGCCAGTACTCACCGTCCCGGTGCAGCCAGAAGTCCCGGACGTACCGGACCGGGTCCGCTCGCTGGGCCTCGCCCAGTGCCGGGCCCGGGCCGAGCCCGTCGCGGCGGTAGAAGATCGAGATCGGCGGCACTTCCTGCTCACTCATGAAACCTCCCGTGGATCGCCCGATTCCCACTTCCCGATACCCGGGTGCTCGTGCCGTTGCGCGGTTCGGTCGCGGTCCCGTACGGCGTGCGGGGGCGCGGAGTCCTCGAACGCGCCCCTGCTTCGAGCCGGAGGCTCCCCCTCTGCACCGCGCCCTGCCCCTGACTCCCCGTCCCTGCCCCCGTGCCCGCCGGCCCCGCCCCGCGCCGCCGCTTCCTGGCCGCCGCCGTTCCGCGGGGTGCGTCTTTTTGCCGGAACCCCTTGACAGGTATAGACCACTCCGCTTGAGTCTGGGGCAGCCCCGCACCGGCCCGCACCCCGGTCGGCCCGTCCCCCACGACGTGCCCCCACCCCGCGGGGCCCGGCTCCCCTGCCCCGACGTCCCTACCTCCACGACCGTGCGGCCCCACACCGCACAAGGGGTGATCAAGTGTCCACGAAACGCCTGCTCGCACTGCTGTCCGCCCTCGCCACCGCGCTGGCGGTCTTCCTGCTGCTGCCCGCGGCCGACGCCAGCGCCGCCGCCTGCGCCACGCCCTGGAACTCCTCGGCCGTCTACACCGGCGGCGCCACCGTCTCCTACAACGGCCACAACTGGCTCGCCAAGTGGTGGACCCAGAACGAGCCGCCCAGCACCGGCGGCTCCGGCGTCTGGTCCGATCAGGGCGGCTGCGGCACCGGCCCGACGCCGACCCCGACGCCGACGCCGACGCCGACCGTCACGTCGACGTCCACCAGCACGCCGAAGCCGGGCGGATTCCCGGTCAGCCAGGCCCAGTTCGACCAGATGTTCCCGAACCGGAACCCCTTCTACACGTACCAGGGCCTGGTCGACGCCCTCGCCGCCTACCCCGCCTTCGCGGCCACCGGCACCGACACCGTCCGCAAGCAGGAGGCCGCGGCCTTCCTGGCCAACGTCAACCACGAGACCGGCGCGCTGGTCTACGTGGTCGAGCAGAACACCGCCAACTACCCCCACTACTGCGACACTTCGCAGCCGTACGGCTGCCCGGCCGGGCAGGCCGCCTACTACGGGCGCGGCCCGATCCAGCTGAGCTGGAACTTCAACTACAAGGCGGCCGGCGACGCCCTCGGCATCGACCTGCTGCGCAACCCCAACCTGGTGCAGACCGACCCGGCCGTCGCCTGGAAGACCGCGCTCTGGTACTGGAACACCCAGAACGGCCCGGGCACCATGACCCCGCACAACGCGATCGTCAACGGCTACGGCTTCGGCGAGACCATCCGCAGCATCAACGGTTCGCTGGAGTGCAACGGCGGCAACCCCGCGCAGGTGCAGAGCCGGATCAACGCCTACCAGCGCTTCACCCAGCTGCTCGGCACCGTACCGGGCGACAACCTGAGCTGCTGAGCGCCCCCGACCCATCGGGACCGGCGCCGACCGCGGATCCCCCTTCGCCCCTGGCCAAGGGAGATCCGCAGGCCGGCGCCCCACCGTGCACGGCCGTGCGCGCGGAGCTACCGTCGACAGCAGCTCACCCCGCCTCTTCTCCCGATCCGGAGGTTCCCGTGGCAGCCGACGCCGTACAGGTGGCACCCGATGTGTACAGGGTCCTCTTCGAGAACGATCGCGTGCGGCTGCTCGAGGCCCGGCTTCAGCCCGGTGCCGCGACAGCCCTGCACCACCATCGCGACTACCTCGTCTACAACCTCGCGGACGGGCAGGCGTCCTTCACCGACGAGTCCGGTGAAACCACCGACGTCCCGCTCGTGGCCGGCGAGACGATGTGGTTCCCGGCCGTGGACCACTCCACGCACAACACCGGAGGCACCGAGGTCCGCTCACTGCTGTTCGAGCTGAAGTAGCGACCCGCGGGAGCGCTGGTCGGCTCTGGACCGAGCGGATGACGATGAAGGAAGCCCGTCGGTCACGCCGGCTCGCCGGCGGCGACGGGCAGGTCGGCCAGGCGCCACTCCAGCATGCCGTCGTTCAGCCGCAGCGCCCGCCGGCCGCGGTCGGACAGTAGCCGCACCGCGTCGTGGGCGAGCACGCAGTACGCCCCGCGGCAGTAGACGACGATCTCGGTGCCGTCCGGCAGTTCGCCGATCCGCTCGGCCAGTTCCTCCACCGGGATCGAGAGCGCCCCCGGAATGTGCCCGGCCAGGTACTCCTCCACCGGCCGTACGTCCAGCACCACGACTCCCCCGGCCTCGACGCGGTCCCGCAGCTCCTCGCGGGTGACCTCCTGCCCGTCGCCCGGGCCCAGATAGGCGTCCCGGGCGGCGGGGACGGCGGCCTGGTGCGTCTCGGCGACGTCACGCAGCAACGCGAACAGCCGGGCCACGTCGTCCCCGGCGAGCCGGTAGTGGATGCGGGTGCCCTCCCGTCGGGTGGCGACGAGTCCGGCCTGCTTCAGGGTCTGCAGGTGCGCGGAGGCGGTGGTCAGCCCGAGACCGGCCGCCCGGGCGAGCGCGTCGACGCTGCGCTCGCCCTGGGCGAGCAGGTCCAGCAGTTCCAGGCGCTTGCCGCTGGCCAGCGCCTTGCCGGTGGCGGCCAGCGCCTCGAACAGGGCGGCCTTGCGGGCGGGGTCTCCCATGAGCATCCTCCAAAGATCTATGGAATATTGTATGAGTAGATTGAGTGGGGATGCCACTCCTTCGCCATCTCCCGGAGGACGTCATGAGCTTCGCCGACGAGCACCTGATACCCCTCGTGGATCCGGGGCTGGGCAACAGCGCCTACCTGGTCGACCTCGGCGACGGCCGTGCCCTCGCCGTCGACGCCTCGCGGGACCTCCGCGCCTTGCGCGCGGCCGCCGACCGGCGCGGCCTCACGGTGGCGTTCGCCGCCGACACCCACCTGCACGCCGACTTCCTCACCGGCGCCCTCCAGCTCGCGGCCGCCGACGGCGCCACCGTGCTGGCCTCCGCCGCCGGCCACCGCGCCTTCCCGCACCGGCCGCTGGGTGACGGCGACGAGGTCGATCTCGGTGGGCTGACCCTGCGGGCCCTGGCCACGCCCGGCCACACCGACGAGCACCTGTCGTTCCTGCTCCTCGACGACGGCAGCGAACTCGGGGTGTTCACCGGCGGATCGCTGATCGTCGGCTCCGCCGCCCGCACCGACCTCCAGGGCGCCGAGCGCGCGGAGTCGCTGGCCCGCGCCCAATACCACTCGCTGCAGCGGTTGGCGGCCCTGCCGGACGCGACCGCGGTGTGGCCGACCCACGGCGCCGGCTCGTTCTGCTCGGCCCCACCCGGCAGCGAACGGACCACCACCATCGGCACCCAGAAGCGGGCGAACGACCTGCTGGCCGCCCCGGACGAGGACGCCTTCGTCGCCCGACTGCTCGGCTCGCTCGGCTCCTACCCCGCCTACTTCGACCGCCTGGGCGAGATCAATCGCCGCGGCCCCGCCCTGCTCACCGCCACGCCCGGCCTCGCCCGGATCACCCCGGCGGACGTACGCGCCCTGGTCGCCGACGGCGCCCACCTGATCGACGCCCGCCCCGTGACGGAGTTCGCCGCCGGACACATCCCCGGCGCCGTCTCCAACCCGCTGCGTCCGGCGTTCGCGACCTGGCTCGGCTGGCTGCTGCCCGGCGACGCCCCGCTCGCCTTCGTCCTCTCCCCCGACCAGGACCCGATCGAACTCGCCTGGCAGGCCGCGAAGATCGGATACGACCGGCTCGCCGGACAGCTCGCCGGAGGCATGGACGCCTGGCGCACCGACGGAGGCCCGGTCGAGACGATCGGACTCGTGACGGCCGACCGGATCGGCAGCCGCCCGGTGCTCGACGTCCGTCAGACTTCCGAGTTCGCCTCCGGGCACATCCCCGGCGCCGCCCACCACGAGCTCGGCGACCTCGCCGGCGGCGGCCACCGCACCGCCGACGGAACGGTGGTGATGTGCGGTCACGGTGAGCGCGCGATGACCGCCGCCAGTCTGCTCGCCCGCCGCGGCGCCCGCGATCTGGCGGTGCTGGTCGGCGGCGTGCAGGACTGGGCGAAGGCCACCGGCCGCCGACTGGCGGACGGCTCGTGAGCACCCCCGTACGCACCGGCGCCACCTCCGGCGGGATCCGGCTCGGCCTGCGCGCGAACCTGGCCCAGTTCTCCCTGCTCGTCGCGGTCAACGCCCTGGTGGGCGGCATGCTCGGCCAGGAACGCACCGTCCTGCCGCTACTCGCCGACCACACCTTCCACCTCTCCGCCTACACCGCCGCGCTCACCTACATCGTGGCCTTCGGCGCGACCAAGGCGGTCACCAACTTCTTCGCCGGCACCCTCTCCGACCGGTACGGCCGCAAGCCCGTGCTGGTGGCCGGCTGGGTGATCGCGCTGCCGGTGCCGCTCCTGCTGATCTGGGCGCCCTCCTGGGGCTGGGTCGTCTTCGCCAACGTCCTGCTCGGCGTCAACCAGGGCCTGACCTGGTCGACCACCGTCATCATGAAGATCGACCTCGTCGGGCCCGCCCGCCGCGGCCTGGCGATGGGCTTCAACGAGGCCGCCGGCTACCTCGCCGTCGCGGCCACCGCCATGGCCACCGGCGCCATCGCCGCCCACTGGGGCCTGCGCCCCCAGCCGTTCTTCCTCGGCATCGCGTACGCCGCCCTCGGCCTCGGCCTGTCCGTCCTCGCCGTCCGCGAGACCCGTGACCACGCCCGCGCCGAAGCCGCACTCCACCCCGCCCCCGCGAACCCCGACCACCACGGCGAGCTGACCACCGCCCGGATCGCCCGCGCCACCAGCCTCACCGACCGGGCCCTGTCCTCCGCCAGCTGGGCCGGGATGGTCAACAACCTCAACGACGCCCTCGCCTGGGGCATCTTCCCCCTGCTGTACGCCGCCCACGGCCTGAGCATCGAACGGATCGGCCTGCTCGCAGCCCTCTACCCCGCCGTCTGGGGCCTCGGGCAGGTCCTCACCGGCTGGTGGTCCGACCGCATCGGCCGCAAACACCTCATCACCGCCGGCATGCTCCTGCAGGCCGTCGCCGTCGCCCTCGTCGCGATCGGCACCACCTTCCCGGTCTGGGCGCTCGCCCAGGTCCTGCTCGGCGCCGGCACCGCCATGGTCTACCCGACCCTGCTCGCCGTCGTCGGCGACGTGGCCCACCCCGCCTGGCGCGCCCGCGCCGTCGGCGTCTACCGGCTCTGGCGCGACGGCGGCTTCGCCGTCGGCGCCCTGCTCGCCGGAGCCCTCGCCGACGCCTACGGCCTCACCACCGCCATCTGGACCGTCGCCGTCCTCACCGCCGCCGCCGGCCTCGTCGTCGCGGTGCGGATGTACGAGACCCACCCTCCGCGACAGGCGGACGGCGGCCCGAGGTGTGAGCCGCCCGCCTGACCGCGTGGGCGCTCAGGACGACGTCATGCCGGGCCGTTCCAGTCGAACGGGAAGTGCTTGCTCGACCGCCCGGACCGGTCCCAGCTGAAGCCGAAGGCCTCCGCGAAGTGCGCGGTCGATCGCCCCCAGGTCGCGACCTGCCCGGGACCGACCTCGGCACCCGGCGCGTTGTGAACCTGGACCCGGGCGCCCTCCGGCGTGGTGGGTCCGGTGAGTGCCTCGGCTCTCGCCCGCACACGCCCGGGCACCTCGGCGCTCCAGCTGCCCAGATCGTCGTCGACGCTGATCCGGATCGGCGCGAAGTCCATCCCACGCATCTCGGCCCCGAACATCTCGCCGAACTCCGCGGGCCATCCGCCCGCCTGCCCGCCGAAGATCGCTCCCAGCGCGGCCCGTTGCCGCTCATCGGCCCGCTCGTCGATGAACACGCCGGCGTAGGCGTCCGTGTGCTCCCGGGTCCACAGATTGCCCGTGAAGGAGCCGATCATCACGACGCCCAGGCCGTCCAGGCGTACGTCTCCGTAGTTGCCCTCGCGTATCCGCCAGGCCAGTACGGCGTCGCAGTCACCGTAGGTCGGAGGCTGGGCGAACGTACAGGGACACGGAACGGTGCACTTGCACGTGTCGAACCAGTCACCGGCGAGGTGCCATCGCGTGTCGGCCGGGGCAGCTTGCTCAGTCATCTCGTTCGCTTCCCTCGTGCCGGTTCCGGGCGGAACCGGCCGGTGCGACGGGGCCGCCGTCCCGAGTCCACTCCCGGGATCCCGCAGCGGCCTCCCCTCCAGCCTGCCGCCGCCGACGTGGAAGGGAAAGGCGGAACGGTGTCACGCGGACCGGGAACACCGTGGGTGCGACGGAGGACGACAGGGAGTTCCCCTGCGCCGCGCACCCCCGGAAGGAGCGGTCACGGACGGTTTACAGAGTCCGTACGGCACGCCTAGCGTGAGAGTACCGACGCTCCCCGGCACATCACGAGGAGCCGAGAACGCCATGCAGACCTCCCGCGCACCCCCCGCCCCGCCCAGCCCCCGACGCCGTCCGGAAGGGCCGGACGGCGGGGCCCGTGGACGAGAGGGAGGCCCCCATGACGTACACCATCTCCGGGCAGTACCTGGCCGCGTGCTCCTGCGCCGTGGTCTGCGGCTGCAGCGTGGACGCCCAGCCCCGGGACGCCCGCGGCGGCACCGACTGCCGCGGCCTGGCGGCGTTCCACATCGCCGAAGGGCGCTTGGACGACACCGACCTCGCCGGGGTCGACTTCGCCTTCTACAACCTCTTCCCCTCCCACCTGACGGCCGGCGACTGGAAGGTCGGCGTCGTCATCGACAACGGCGCCAGCGAGGACCAGGCCGACGCCGTCGGCCGCATCCTGTCCGGGCAGGAAGGCGGACCGTTCGCCGAACTGGCCCAGTTCATCGGCGAGTTCCTCGGAAGCGAACGCGGCGAGGTGTCGATCTCGGACGGGGAGAAGCCAGGCGTGGACGTCGCCGGGCACACCCGGGTGACCTACGAGCCGCTCCTGGGCGCCGACGGCACCCCCACCACCGTGAAGAACGCGATGTTCGGCTTCTCCCCCGAGTACGGGATCGGCCGCGCCCACGGCACGTCCTCCGCCTTCGGCCTCACCTTCGACGCCGACTACGGCGAGAAGGCGGACTTCGTCTTCAGCAGCGAGCCCGTGGCCGGAGGAGCCAAGGGGCGGGTGTGACACCACCCGACGAGCAGCGGCGGCGCGGGACTGCGGCCCCTCCTCCGCCGCTGCTCGCCACCGTGTTCTCGCGCGCCTCCCTCGCCGAGTGGTGGCACGACCGCCGACATCCTTGAGCACACCGACGCCCCTGAGCGCACCGGCTGTCACATCGGCATGCCGCTGGGTGTCAGCCCCGGCAGCAGCCAGTCCTGGAACGGCGCCAGCACCGCCAGCACCAGGAACCCCACCCCGGTCACCCGGGCCAGCTGCGGGCCGCGCCGCCACAGCTTCTCCAGGAACACGACCACGGCGATCGCGGCCATCGCCGCCACGTTCATCACCCCGAGTGGCACCAGCACGACCATCAGCGCCCAGCAGCAGCCCACGCAGAACGCCCCGTGGTGCGCCCCGACCCGCAGGTCCCGCGCGGGAGCCCGCCAGGCGGCGTAGCGCATCAGCTGCGCCATCGGGCTGCGGCAGTGCCGCAGGCACACGTACTTCAGCGGCCCCAGCTGGTACAGCCCGGCCAGCGCGAACGCCGCCACGCCGATCCACTTCCCCGCGTCCGGATCCCGGTCCACCAGATCGCCGGTGAGCGCCAGACCTCCGTACGCCAGCAGCCCGAACGCCGTCCACACCACCAGGTATCCGCCGAGGAACTCGGTGGTGCGCAGCGCGCGGGCCCACCCGGTCGACTGCCGGCCGATGCCGCGTGCCCAGGTCACCGCCACCGGCGCGACCGAGGGCAGCATCATCGCGGCCATCATCGCCAGCCACAGCAGCAGGAACGCCGGCAACGCCATCCCCATCGTGCCCGGCTCGATCCCCATGTCCCGGGCCTGACCGGCGGTGATCACCCAGGCCAGCACGGCGATCACCACGATCAGGCCCCAGGCCACCACCAGGTCCCTCGCGGGCATCAGTACACCGGTCCGCAACGGCTGCTTCTCCACGGTGACGGTTCGCATCGTGCTCTCCTGCCTGGCCCTTCCAGGACAGCACACCCACCGTGCGGTCGTCACCTGCTGGCCCCCGGCCCGGAACGCCCCCACCGAGTGGACGCCGATTCGGCCCCGACGGCGGATAGCCTGAGGACACCACCTGCCGATGGGAGGCGCCGTCATGGCGATGGGGCGTCGGGCCGCCGGGCGGGCCGGGGTGAGCCATCCGGTGTTCGCCCGGATCTACCCGCGGATCAACGCGAGCGCCGAGGCCCACGGCGGCCTGGAGCACCGCCGGGAACTGCTGGCGGACGCCACCGGGCGGATCGTGGAGGTCGGCGCGGGAACCGGCGCGAACTTCCGGCACTACCCGCCCGGGGTGGAGCGGGTGATCGCGGTGGAGCCCGAGCCCCGGCTGCGGGAGCTCGCGCGGCAGGCGGCACCGGACGCCCCGGTACCGGTGGAGGTGTCGCGCTCCGGGCGGGCGGAGGAACTCCCCGTGCCGGACGGTTCCGTCGACGGTGTGGTGGCCTCGCTGGTGCTGTGCACGATCGGCGACGTCCCGGCGGCGCTCGCCGAAGCCGCGCGGGTGCTGCGTCCGGGCGGACGGCTGTACTTCTACGAGCACATCCGCTCGGCGGATCCCCGCTTCGCCCGCGTGCAGCGCGTGCTGGACGTGGTGTGGCCCCTGCTGGGCGGCGGCTGCCACCTGACGCGTGACACCGAGCGGGCCATCACGGACGCGGGGTTCGTCATCGAGCGGGCGCGGCACTTCCAGTTCCTGGTCAACGGCCGGGCGACGCCCAGCTCGCCATGTGTCATCGGTGTCGCCCGGAAGCCTGCGGCAGCCTGATCCCGCGCCGACCGCGCGGAGCCCTGCACCGGGGAAGCGTTCTCGATGATGCGGCGGATCACGGCGGCGCGGGGAGAAGGTCGCCACCGACGGCGTGCCGGCCGAGGGTGCCTCGACGGTGCGACAGCTCTCAACGGTCCACGCCGCCCATCACCGGGTCGATGCTTGCGACGGCGACGATGACGTCCGCGACCTGGCCGCCCTCGCACATCGCGGCCATCGCCTGCAGGTTGGTGAAGCTCGGGTCGCGGAAGTGCACCCGATACGGCCGCGTGCCGCCGTCGCTGACCACATGCACGCCCAGCTCTCCCCTGGCGGACTCGACCGCCGCGTACGCCTGGCCGACCGGGACCCGGAAGCCCTCCGTCACCAGCTTGAAGTGGTGGATCAGCGCCTCCATGGACTCGCCCATGATCTTCCGGATGCGGTCGAGGGAGTTACCCAACCCGTCCGGCCCGACGGCCAGTTGGGCCGGCCAGGCGATCTTCTTGTCGGCCACCATGACCGGACCCGGACGCAGCCGGTCCAGGCACTGCTCGACGATCCGCAGCGACTGCTTCATCTCCTCCAGCCGGATCAGGAAGCGGCCGTAGGAGTCCGCGGTGTCGGCCACCGCGACCTCGAACTCGTAGTTCTCGTAGCCACAGTACGGGTCGGTCCTGCGCAGGTCGTGCGGCAGGCCGGTGGCCCGCAGGATCGGCCCGGTGGCGCCGAGCGCCAGGCAGCCGGCCAGGTCCAGGAAGCCGACGTCGACCAGCCGGGCCTTGAAGGCGGGGTTCCTGGTCGCGAGCTTGTCGTACTCGTGCATCCGCGAGCGCAGCAGCCGCACGCCCTCGTGGATCTGGTCCGGCGCACCCGGTGGCAGGTCCTGGGCCAGGCCGCCCGGCCGGACGTAGCCGTGGTTCATGCGCAGGCCCGTCACCAGCTCGAAGATGTCGAGGATGACCTCGCGGTCCCGGAAGCCGTAGACCATCAGCGTGGTGGAGCCGATCTCCATCCCGCCGGCGGCCAGCGCCACCAGGTGCGAGGAGATCCGGTTGAGCTCCATCATCAGCACCCGGACCACGCTCGCCCGCTCCGGGACCTGCTCGGTGATCCCGAGCAGCTTCTCCACCGCCAGGCAGTAGGCGGTCTCGTTGAACAGCGGGGTCAGGTAGTCCATCCGGGTCACGAAGGTCGTGCCCTGGACCCAGTTGCGGAACTCCATGTTCTTCTCGATGCCGGTGTGGAGGTAGCCGATGCCGCAGCGGGCCTGTTTCACCGTCTCGCCGTCGATCTCCAGGATCAGCCGCAGCACGCCGTGGGTGGACGGGTGCTGGGGGCCCATGTTGACGATGATCCGCTCGTCGTCCACCCGTTCCTGTCGCTGCGCGTCACCGGCGACCTCGTCCCAGTCGCCGCCGGTGACGGTGTACACGCGGCCCTCGGTCGTGTCCCGCGCTCCTGCCGACTCGTTCTCGACGTCGCTCATCAGCCGTATGACCTCCGCTCGGGTCGCCGGTCGCACCTGGTGCGTCCGTGTCACGGCGCGCCAGCCGCACGGGCACCAAGTGGCGGCATGGGCTGCTCAAATCCAGGATCGCGCACATCTGCCCGGAACACCCGGCCTGACCGGCGGCGCTCCAGCCGGCCGCACGCCGCGGAGACAGCAGGCGGACCAGGCAGGCGGAACGGTCAGGGGGTTCCGGTCGGGCAGACCGTTCTCGTACGTTCGAGGAGCCGGTCGTCGTCGACGGTCCGGCGGCCGGGAGCACGGCGCGCAGGGGCGTGATCGTCATGACGCGCCACGGGTCTGCTTCAGGGTGTGCCCGGTGCGCACCGAGTGGGCCCGGGTCGAGTCGGTCGGGCCGACCCGGGCTTCGTGGACGGCGTGCGGGACATGACCCGGACCGGCCGGCGGCGCCACCACTGGCGGGTCGGCCTTCCGGAAGCGGAACGCGAGTTCGACACCGACATCGTCGACCGCACGCCTCGGCGGCTCATCGCGTTCCGTGCCGTCGGCGGCCACTCCGAGTACCACGGCACTGTGCGGTTCCACCCGCTCGAAGGCCGTCGCAGCAGGATCGATGTGTCCCTGACGATCGCGGCGGCCGGCCTGGCCCAAACGGACGGCGAACGCCCTGGGGCTCTTCGCTCGAGGCCTCCAGGGTGCTCTGCAGAACGTCAAGAACGCTTTGGAGGGGCGCGATCACGAAGAGTGAAGGGCCCGGGGCCCCATGAGTGGGCCGCTCTTCGACCGTCGGCCCCGCAGGATGGTTGACACCCGTGGATCCCGGGAAACCGCCCGGTACGTCCCGGTTCCGGAACGACCACCGGGACGGCCGGCGTCCCCGCCCCGACCGGGCCGCCGCCCGGAAGCCCCGCGCACCATGCCGGGCCCCCGCAGACCGGCCGGCCTCGCGTCACGCCGGCCGCTCACCGCGCTCACGGTGAATCCCAGGGCCGTCCCATCCGATTTCCGTGGAGGGAAGACATGTCCCGGAAGATCAAGGAGATCACGACCCCCAACCCGGTCACGGTGCCCGAACTGATCTCGGTGCGCGATGCGGCCCGCTGGATGCGCGATGCCGCCATCGGCGACGTCCTGGTGGCGGACGGCGACCGCCTGCTCGGGCTCGTCACCGACCGCGACCTGGTCGTCCGCGTACTGGCGGCCGGAAAGGACCCGGACAGCACGAGGATCGGCGAGGTCTGCAGCACCGAGCTGATCAGCGTCTCCTCCGACGACGACACGGGCCGCGCCGCCGACCTGATGCGCCGCCACGCCCTGCGCCGCCTGCCGGTCCTGGACGACGGCCGAGCTGTGGGCATCGTCTCGCTCGGCGACCTCGCGACGGCTCGGGACCTGGAGTCCGCACTCGCCGACATCAGCGCGGCCGACCCCAACACCTGAACCCCGCCCGAACACTGGCCCCGGGCGGCATCACCCGCGGCCCTCCTCCGCCTGGGTCAGCCGATCAGGACGTGGTGATGTGGGCGCCGACGAAGTCGATCATCTCGATGGTCTGCCGGATCCGTTCCTCCGCGACCAGCGAACCGTGGCCCGCGTCGTACCGGTACACCCGGCACTCCTTGCCCAGTTCGCCCAGTCGTTCGACGTACCGGTCGATCTGCCGGATCGGGCAGCGGGGATCGTTCTCCCCGGCGAGGATCATGACGGGGACGCGGATCCGCTCGGCGTAGCTGAGCGGGGAGGACCGCCGGTACCGCTCGGGCACCTCGTCGGGGGATCCGCCGAAGAGCGACCGGTCGTACGCCCGGAGCATCTCCGTCTCGTCCCGGTAGGCGGTGAGGTAGTCCGCGATCGGCGCGTCGACAAACCCGAGGGTCCAGTCCTCGGGCCGCAGGCCGAGGCCCAGCAGGGTGAGGTAGCCGCCCCAGGACCGGCCGGAGAGCACCATCCGGGCCGGGTCGGCGATCCCGTCGGCCACCAGGCGGTCGCGCACCGCGTGGATGTCCTCGAGCTCGGTCAGTCCGGGGCGGCCCTCGATCGCGTCGCGCCACTGCGAGCCGTAGCCCGTCGAGCCGCGGAAGTTGACGTGCACGACCAGGAATCCCTGGTCCACCCAGACGGCGGCGGGCGGGTTGTACGAGTCGTCGTTCCAGCCCGCCGGGCCGCCGTGCACGTCGAAGAGGCAGGGGTGGGGCTGCTCGCCGCCGGGCGGCCGGGAGATCAGCACGTGGATCGGGCCGCCCGGTCCGTCGACCCACAGGTCCTCGACCGGGACGGAAGGGGGCGGCGGCGGGCCCGGCGGGGTGAGGATCACCGCTCCCGACGTCGAGCGGACGACCGGTGGTGAGGCCGCGTCGGTCCAGGCGAACGCCACGGTGCCGTCCGGCCGGGCCGCAGCCCCCGCGATGACTCCCCGCGGGCTGGGCAGGCGGGTCAGCTCCTTGTGCGCGAGGTCGTAGCGGTAGAGCTGGTGACGGGCGTGGCGGGTGTGGGTGATCAGGAGGGCGGAGCCGTCCGGGTACCAGGAGGCGGTCAGTTCACCGGGCAGGTCGAGGACGATCTCCTCCTGGTCGCCGGTCAGGACGTCCCAGAGCAGGGGTTCGGGGCGGCCGCGCCGCTCGTGCTCCACCAGCAGGCGCGCATCGCCCGGGGTCGGGCAGAAGGCTCCGGCCCGCACGCCCAGACCGGGCCCGTCCGCGAGGTCGGCCACGACGGTTCCGTCGGGGCGCAGCACGCGCAGGGCCGGGTGCCGGCTGTCCCCCGCCTCGCTGTGCCCGATCGCGATGAGCGACTCGTCGCGGGACAGCGCGGCGACCCAGGCGTCCTGCTCGTGCCGGTAGAGGACGGTCGGGCTCGTCCCGGGGACGCAGAGGTGGATGGTGGTTCCGCCGCGGACCGTACCGCCGACGACCGCCAGACCGTTCGACCCCAGGGCCAGACCCGCCGGGTAGGACGGCTCCAGGCCGGGGACGGCCGGTTCGTCGTCGCCACCGTCGAACGGCTGGCGCATCCAGACGCCGTACTCACCGCCGTCCTCGTCGGCGAACCACCACAGCCAGTCGCCGGCCGGGTCGATGGCCGCCGTGAGGGTTCCGTTCGTCCGGTCGGTCACCTGCCGGGTCGTGCCGGAGCTTTCGTCCCGGGCGTGGATCTCCCAGGTTCCCGAGGCGTTGGAGCGGTGGAAGCTGCGCGCGGGGGCGTCCCTGGCCCATTCCGGCAGGCCGACCCGGGCCGCTCGGAACCTGGCCTTCCACCGTTCCTGGTCGATGACGGGCTCGTGGTCGGTCAACTCTTCACTCCGAGGCAGCGGTGACGGGGGCGTCGGTCCGGTGTTCCGGTCGACGGGCGGGGCCGGGCCCGATCAGGCAGGCGACGCAGACCAGGCCGCAGCAGCCGGCGATCGCGATGACCTGGGCCGGTGCGAGGAACTGGGCGGCCGCACCGGCCGCGGCGAACCCGAGGCCCTGCCAGAACATCAGGCCGGTGGACTGGAGGTTGAGCGCCCGGCCGCGCAGTTCCTCGGGGGCGACGTCCATCAGCAGCCGGTCCAGGCCGAGGTGGTGGGCGAAGCCGAGACCGCTGACCACGAGCAGCGGCAGGGCGACGGCCAGCGGCGGGTGGAGGACGAACACCAGCATCGGCGCGAAGACGGTGGCGGCGGCCCAGCCGACCAGCCGGACCTGCCGGCCCGCGTCGGCCAGGGTGTTGGTGAGCACCTCGCCGAGCACGGCGCCGGCCGGGACGGCGGAGAGGAAGAGGCCGGCGCCGAGGCTTCCGGCGTGCACGCTCCCGGTGTACGGGACGGCGAGCGCCTCGGCCGCGACGCCCAGCGCGGGGACGGCCCAGCTGAGCAGGAGGACCCTGCGCAGCGGTCTGACCCGGAACATCGCGCCCGTGCCGCTGAGTGAGTCCCGGATCAGGGACGGGCGTTCGGCGATGTCGTCGGGGCGGCGTTCCTGGGTGCCGAACCTGAGCAGCAAGGCCGAGACCACGAAGCAGACGGCGTTCCCGATCAGCACTCCGGTCGCCGAGACGCCGGTGAGCAGCACCCCGGCCAGCGCCGTGCCTCCGAGCTGCGAACTCTGCGACACCAGTCGCAGCAGGCTGCGGGCCGGCACGTAGGCCGGTCCGGACACCACGTCGGGAAGGGTGGCCGCGCGCGCCCCGGCGATCACCGGGGCGATCAGGCCGCGCCCGAACGCGAGTGCCAGCAGCATCAGCACCGGGGTCCCGGGGAGGGCCATCACCGCGGTGAGCGCTGCCGAGGCCAGGTTGCACCACACCAGCAGCCGGCGGATCGGCAGGCGGTCGGTCAGCGCGTTCAGCAGCGTCCCCGCGACCAGGTAGGGGGCGAAGGTGACGGTGAAGACCAGTGCCGACAGCAGCGGCGATCCGGTTCTGGCGTAGATGAGCACGGTCAGCGCGAAGTTCGCGATGACCATACCGGTGACCGAGACCACATGGGCGGCGAAGATCGCGCGGAACTCCGCCACGGCGAGCGCGTCTCGGTAGCGGTCCGTCCTGCTCACGGGGGCGGCTCCCATCTCCTCATTCGGAACCCGGCTCAGTCGGAACCCGGCTCAGTCGGAACCCGGCTCAGTCGGAACCCGGCTGGGCCGGAATCCGGCCGGAACTCAGCCGGAGATCTCCACCGGCAGCGCGGCGAGCGACCGGATGGTGGCGTACGGATGGCGGGTGACCTCGTCCGTCAGCCGGAGCGACGCGCCGCGGCGGGCGAGGGCCTGGAGCACCTCACCGAGCAGGAGCTTCGAGAGCATCGACCCGGCGCAGGCATGCGCACCATAGCCGAAAGCCAGATGCCCGTTGGGAGTTCGGTCCAACTTGATCCGGTCGGGCTCCGGGAAGCGCTCCGGGTCCCGGTTGGCCGCGCCGAAGAACACCACGACGTCCTGCCCGCGCCGGATGCTGGCGCCGGACAGCGTGGTGTCGGTGACGCACAGCCGGGTGGTCGCCTGCAGCGGGGTGTCGTAGCGGAACAGCTCCTGGGGGGCGGTGTCGTCGAGCACTCCCGGCACGGCCAGGTGTTCCTTCAGCGGGATGCGGTGGAGCGCCAGCGCGTACAGCGAGTTGCCCAGCGATCCGGGCACGGAGCTGAAGGCGTTGACCACCAGGGTGCGCAGCGAGTTGATCGTCATCAGCTCGGGGAGGCCTGCCAGGCGGGCTTCGTCCAGCAGGGTCCGTAGCGGTGCGCCGGGCTCCATGTCGTCGATCCAGGACTTCAGCATGCCCGTCAGCTGCTGCCGCGCGGCCGCTCCCGGCTTTCCGGCCTCGGGCACCAGCCCGGCGTCCATGGCTCGCATGATCGCCGCCGCGATCGGTTCCATGACCTCCGGTTCGAACTCCGGCAGTCCCATGGCACTGGGGACGAACCAGCGGGACAACGGCACGGTGAAGGAGCCGATCAGGTCCACGGGCCCGGGCGGCAGGCTGTCGAGCATGCCGTCGACGGTGACGCGCACCCGCGCCGCGAACTCCGGTGAGCTGAGCGGCCGCAGGGCCTTCGCGATGAGGCCGGCGACCGCACTGTGCTCGGGCGGATCGAGGTGGTGGATGCTGAGCGCGCTGTCCGGCATGCTCTCACCGGCCCGCCGCCAGTCGGCGGCGAAGGTCTCGTGGTCCCGCAGCACCTGGCGGCAGTCCCGGTGGGAGGTGACCAGCCAGCCGTTCAGCTGCTCGTTCCAACACGGACCGCCGGTGCTGCGCATGGCCGCGTAGGCAGGATACGGATCGGCGTGGACGGCCGGGTCCAGCGGGTGGTAGGGGCTCGTCTCGATGGTCACGCGTCATGCTCCACGGGGAGGAAGGTCATCGGCAGCCGGTCGGGGTAGCGCAGGGTCGCCCGGGGAGCCCGCCAGGGGGCGGCGGCGAGCCGGGGGGTGGCCGGCGAGTCGAGCAGTGCCGTCACCAGTGACCGGATGATGATGCGGGCGAGCGAGGCGCCGGTGCAGGCGTGCGGGCCCCAGCCCAGGGAGAGGTGCCGGTTCTTCGTCCGGTCCACCCGGAGTTCGTCCGGGGCCTCGAAGCGGGCGGGATCGCGGTTGGCCGCGCCGAAGAGCGCCATGACCAGGTCACCGCGCTCGATCGTCACCCCGCCGATCACGGTCGTGGTGACACAGGCCCGGGTGGTGCCCTGCACCGGGCCGTCGTAGCGCAGGAGTTCGTCCACCCCGGTCTCCAGCACGCCGGGCGCGCGCATCCGGCCGAGTGCCTCGGGGTGCTGGAGCAACGCGAGCACCGCGTTCACGGCCGCGGCCACGGTGGTGCTGAAGCCGGCCAGGAACAGCACCCGGACATTGCTCCACACCTCGTCGTCCGGCACCCCGGCGCTCCGGGCGCCGGCGAGCACGTCCGCGATCAGGCCGGGCTTCGGCTCCGCGGCGGCCCACTCGGCGAGCAGCTGAGTGATCTCGACCCGGGCTGCGAGTGCCGGCTCCCGCACCTCGGGAACCAGCCCCGCGTCCATGCCGCGGACCAGCGCGTCGGACAACTCGGCGAAGCTCGCCACCGGTGGCGGCTCCACGCCCAGCAGCTCGCAGACCGCCCGCAGCGCCACCGGCCGGGCCACCTGAGCGGTGAAGTCGAACTCGGGCGCGTCCGCCAGTCGTTCGAAGACGCTGCGCGCGGCCTCGGTGGCCCGGAGCCCGATGCCGTCCAGGTCCTGTGCGCGATAGGCGAGGGTGAACAGCCTCCGGACGGGCGTGTGCTCCGGCGGATCGAGCGACTGCATGGACGGCGTCCCACCGCCCTCGTCATGACCCGCGCGACGCCAGTCGCTCGCGAACGTCTCGGTGTCGCCGATGACGGCACGACAGTCCTCGTACGAGGTCAGTACCCACGATCCGAGCCGTTCGCTCCAGAACACCGGGGCGGCCGAACGCAGTTCGGAGTAAACCGGATACGGGTCGGCAATCACGTCCGCCGAAAGCGGGTCATAATCGAGCATCATGCATTCCTCACGAACCGGCGACAGCAATGCTGACATGCGGCCCAGGTGCATGACCTGGGCCGCATCAATTAGTCAATCTCAGTAGTTGTAACGCATGTCAGCCTCCCCACCTGGCCGGGATTCCTATCGCTGCGGTGGCAGCCACCACTACCCTCACCCGGCCGCCCCGGGTTGTCGAGGACGTTCAATCCACGCTTAAAAGCCGTGGAGAAGCGGGGATTCGGCGATCCTCACGGATCCCTTCGAGGCAAACCGGACAAACCACGGCCAACAGCGTCTACCGCACCGAGCTGCGCAATACGCTCCCGGTACCGTCATCGCACTCGCCATTCATTCACATCCAAGAAGGTCGACTCCGGACCGGAGACGGGACTTTCGTCAAAACACTGGACAGGAACGATCACCCTGACGAAGCTGACCCGGAAGGCAATCACGGGCGATAGCACAGGGGGAGCCAGTGTTGCGGGTCCATTTGACTTCCGATGATCTTTCACGGGTGCGAATCGCCCTCGATCCGGATCCGCTCGCCGAAACGGCGAACAGCGTCCGGGTACTCCAGCGTCGCGACCAGGCCTCCGCCTACGGGCCGTGGCGCGCACTCGTCCGGTCCCGGTTCTCCCGCGAGACCATGGGCCCGCTGCTCGATCTGCTGCCACCCGACGCCCCGATCGGCCGGCCGGAGTTCCTCACCACGGTACGCGGCACCCGAACCCTCGACGAGGGCCTCGCCCGGCTCCGCGCGGAACCCGAGCGGATCGCCGCCGAACTGGCCTCGCTCGGATCATCACGCCCGCTGCCGGACTGGATGCGCGGCCTGGCCGAAGCCGACCGCGCGGCACTCGACCGGATGAACACGGCATTCCGCGCCTACCACGACATCGCCGTCGCCCCGTTCTGGCAGCGCATCTCGGCCGCCGTGCACGGCGAGATCGCCATCCGCCGCAGGATCATGGCCGAGCAGGGGGTCGAGGGCCTCCTGGCGACGCTCCACCCGTCCGTCCGCTGGCACTCCCCCGTGCTGGAGATCCCGTCCGCCGACGCCGCCGAGATCCGGCTGGACGGTCAAGGCCTGCTGCTGGCACCGTCGTTCTTCCTCTGGCCCAACGTCGACAGCCACCGCAGCTGTGCGGCACACGACCAGCCGCTCCAACTGGCCTTCCCCGTCGCACTCGACGCGGCGTCCTTCCGGACCACGGTCCGGGGGATGCCGACGGAGGGGGACACCGCCCTGCCCTCACTGCTGGGCCGCACCCGCGCCGCCGCGCTGGAGGCGATCGCCACCGGCACCACCACCAGCGAACTCGGCCGACGACTCGGCGTCACACCCGCCGCGGCCAGCCAGCACGCCGCCGTCCTGCGCGCGGCCGGCCTCGTCATCACCCGCCGCCAGGGCAGCTCCGTACTCCACAGCATCACCCCGCTGGGCACCGAGCTCGTCGGCGGATGCCGCCCGTCGGCGGACCTCCCGGCGTAGGGCATCGCCGCGGTCGGGCCCTCCGCACCGAAGGCCGGCCACGGCGCCGGGGCCGGATGGCGGCGGCGGTTCGGGCGGCCGCGCGGCCCGGGCCACGTCCTGGCCACCCGGCAGGAGCCCGCCGGTCAGTACCCCGGTGATCGGCTTCCCTTCCGGGTGACGCCACTCCTGCCGACAGCCCCCGCCAAACGGCCTCGACCGCCGCTCGTGCGAGTGATGACGCGTGGCACGGAGGCGAGCCGAGGCCCCCCGGGCGCGCGCGTACGCAAAGGTTCGACCGCGACCCATTTCTCACGGAGCGGAGACGATCGTGCCTGGTGGACGGAACGTTGTTCGCGCAGGGCGGGCGGCGCGGGCAGCCGCGCCCCTCTTCCTGCTGGCGCTGACAGCCGGGTGCGGCGGTGGCGGCGGCGGCTCGTCCTCCGGCGGAACGACTTCGGCAACCGTCCTGCCCACCGCGCAGACGTCCGCGCCGACCGACTCGAATCCGAGCGCGATCGCCACGCTCTTTCCGGGCAGCCAGGGCGGCAATGCCGTGGCCACGGCGAAGGTTCCCAGCACGCCGCTCGGCGGGCAATCCGGCAAGACCGTTCTCCTCGCCGCTCCTCACAACCCGTCCGAAAACAACACCGGCACCAGCACCGAAGCCGTCACCAGCACCGGGACGACGATCGGGGCCGTGCACCTCTCGGCGGGGAGCTTCTCGGTGGCCGACAACCCGTGCACCGGAAGGACCCTCCAGCCCGGGGACACCTGCACCCTCACGGTCACCTTCTCGCCGACCACCGTCGGCACTCACACCGCCGAGCTCACCGTCGACACGTCGGCGGCCGACGCGGCCTATCGCGTCGAGTTGATCGGTGAGGGCGTGGAGTCGGGTTCAGCGTCACCATCGTCACCGTCGCCGTCGTCGCACTCGAAGTCGCCCACGCCCGAGACCACGCCTTCGCCCGAGATCACACCCCCCACCGGGGAGCCCTCAGCCGGAGCGACGGAGAGCTGAGGAGTCAGCCGAGTGTCTCGATGCGGATGTCTTCGTCGTCCCGCAGGACCACGGTCACGTCCTTGGGGCGGCGGCGGTCGTAGGAGACGAGGTAGTAGCGGGCGCTGGACTTGGCGAGCAGGATGAAGCCCCGGTACTGGTAGCGGTACGGCCCGCCCGCGTCGCCGAGGTCCGCGGAAAGGATGCCGCGGGCATCGTGGGTGATGGGAGAACGGGAGTAGATCAGGACGCTGACCCGGCCCGCGAATCCGGCATCCGAGTCGCGGACCGCCTGGTCGTCCCCGGCTTCGTCCGCGTAGCGCGCCAGGGAGAAGAACAGGCTCATCGTCAGCAGCCCGATCAGCGCGGCACCGCCGAGCCGCTGGACCCGCAGACCGACCGGCGGGGCGCCCCGCTCCCGTCGGCCGATCCGGTGGAGGCGCAGCGCGAACAGGGCCAGCGCGGCACCGAGCGCCACGACCAGCGGAGGAATGACCACCCGGGGCCAACCGGCCTCCAGGAGCGACAGGACTCCGCCGGTCCACCAGCCCGGCTCGGTGAAGACCGGAAATCCCAGCAGGAGCAGCAGGCCGCCCGCGAGGGCGCACGCGAGGGCAGCGCGCTGCCACAGCGGCTCCTCCCGCGGCCGTGCCAGCCAGTGGAGGACCAGACTGAAGACCGCCAGGACGACGAGCACGACCCAGAGCAGCACCCACAGCGGGAGGAACAGGGCCGTGGGGCTGACCGTCAGATAGCTCTCGCGCGACAGTTCGAGGTCGCTCGTCGGGACGCCGAAGTGAACGTAGTACGAGGTCGTGTAGGTCCTGCCCATGTAGTACAGCAGGCCGACGATGACCGATCCCGGTGCCACGACATACGCGGCCTTCTCCAGGAACGCCCTGGTCCGGTCCTCCCCCGGCCTCGCCGCGGGCTCGGTGGCAGCCGGGGCGTCACCGGCGCCGCGGGCGGACCCGGCGCGCTCTGCCTGCCGACGGATGCGACGAGCCGCGCCCCTGTCACGCGCGGGCCGCTCGGTCACCGGTCATCCGTTCTCATGCCCCGACAACGAGCCACCTCACGGTTCGGTCACGGACGGCCTTCCACGGACGGCCTTCCGGCGCCGCCGCCCACGACCGATCACCGACGTGGCCGAGTGCACGGGCCGCAGGAGGTTGTCCCGCGGGTCGGCCGGCCCGGCGGGTACACGCCGATCACTCGTACGGATGAGTTTCGCCGTTCGGCCGCGAGCCGGACCGGAACCGGCGATTGGATGACCCTCGCCGGTCGACGGAGACAACGCGTCCGGCGGACGCCGGGTGGCGCGTTCCGACCGGTCGAGGACGGAAAAGTGGTTCTTGACGGTGTGTCACATTCCGTTCGATCGTTTGATCATCAGAGCCCGTCCCGTCGGCCCGGCCGGCCGACGGCGGCGGCTCCCGCGCGGTCCCGACGGCCGTTCCGTCGTCCGCCTCCCCGACACCGAGTTCCTCCGAGGAGACCTCTTGCCCGGCGAGCAGCACCTGCTCAAGGTCTACAGCGACCGCACCTACGTCCACACCACCACCGTCCGGCACCAGGGCACCACGGTGGCGCTGGCCATGGACGACCGGCGTCGGATCGTCTACGGCGTGCTCGATCTGTCCCGGCACGACGAGGCCAAGGGCGAACCGGACGCCGCCTACTGGTCGGAGGACCCGCTCCCGCTGCGGTTCCCCTCCGAGGTCACGGACACCGGCTACGCCGTCGCGGGAGCCACCGCCCTGCCCGTCGTCAAGAACGGCGGGCGGGTCGAGGCGGCCCCGGGCGAACGGCTGGACGAGGACGAGGTGGACCCGTTCCTGTCCACCACGGCCCGGCTCACGGCCCCCGTCCCCTTCCACGCGCTGTCGGACGGCACGCACATCGTCGTCCTGCGCCAGTCCATCGGCGCCGACCACCCGGATGCCGTCCACCGGCTGGCCGGGGGCGGCTCCTCCGGCGACCGGGGCCGCGACGGCTACGCCACGGACGGTGCGGGCGCCCTGGTTCCGCTGGTGGCGGACACGCTCCTGTTCGACCGGTTCCTCCTCGTCGGCGGGGAGCTCAAGCCCGTCCTGGAGGCGCGTTTCCGCCGCAGCCGCCACCGGACCCGCCCGGATTCGGCCAAGGACAGCCTGGGCACGACCGACATGGAAGGCCGGCCCTTCCACGAACCGACGCAGTTGCTGTCCTTCGTCCGACGGCTGTCCGGCGGGCGCTTCACCGCCCTGCTCCTCCCCACCGCCGTGCACGGGCAGCAGCGCTGGCAGATCTTCGCGCACAACGACGCCAGCGGCCGCATCGACTCCTTCAACGTCGAGCAGGGCCGCGACGGCCTGTTCAACCTCCAGGGCACCCAGGCCTGGACCAGTCCCGACCCGACCCACCGCGACGCCGTCTACGAACCCGCCCCGGGCACCTGCCCGTTCACCGGGAAGCCGCTGGTCCCCGTGACGAGCACCGAGGGGCACGCGGAGACCGCACTCGCCTTCGGCCAGGGCGACGCCCACGTCCGCGTCTCCGACTCTCCGGGCCTGGCCGAGCGGGACTTCACCATCGAGTTCTGGGCCCGGCGCACCGCGACCGGGCGCGAGGAGTACCTCGTGGGCCACGGCGACCCGGCCGGCACGGTCCGCCGCTCGCTGCACATCGGCTTCCGTTCCGACGACCGCTTCACCTTCGCCTTCTACGGTGACGACCTGAACACCGACGCGCGGACCGGCGGCACCGGCTGGCACCACTGGGCCTGTGTCTTCGAGCACGCGGCGCGCCGCCAGAGCGTCTACCGCGACGGCGAGCAGGTCGCCACCCGCACCACCGACGGCGGCTACACCGGGACCGGGCCGCTGGTGCTGGGCAAGGCCCTGCTGTTCGGCAGCGCCCGCGCCGAGCTGGACGAGGTCCGGATCTGGGACCGTGCCCGCACCGCCGAGGAGCTCGGGCGCGACCGGGGCGTGCGCCTCATCGGCGACGACCCCGGCCTCGTCGCGTACTACCGCTTCGACGAGGGGTCCGGCACCCGCCTGCACGACCAGACCGACCACGCCCACCACGGCGAACTCGTGGGCGGCCCACGGTGGGTGACGTCCGAGGCACCCGTCCGCGACCACCCGGGCGTGCGCCGGGACAGCTTCGCCGTCACCGGCCGGACGACCGCCTCGGGACTCTCCGCCGTCCTCTACCACCAGCAGGAGGCCACCAGCGCGGGCTACGACAAGGACCCCAAGCCGGCGAAGCGCCAGGCCCGGGTGCTGCTCTCGTACGCGACCTCCGGTCCGGACCCGAGGACCGGTGCGGCGAGCGACCAGGCGTACCTGGCCACGCTGGACTTCGGGGTGGGGCGCGACGGGCGGCTCGCCGAGATCCCCGACGAGCTGGCCCTGTCGGTGCTCGCCGCGCCGGACGGCACCGCCGACGTCGAGACGATCAGTGAACTGGACGCCCGGATCCGCCAGTTGACGCAGGACATCACGGCCAGGGAGGCCGAGGCCGCCGACCTCGCCCGGCAGAGCGCCGACCTGCCGGAGCTCGAGCGCCGGCGCGATATCTCCTACGCCAGGTCGCAGGACATCACCGGCTGGGCGATCCGGCTGCGCTTCAAGAACACCCGGGACGGCAAGCCGCAGTACCTCGCCGTGCGGGGCGACGAGACCGGCAACGAGGCGCCGCTGGTGCGGACCGCCGACCCGGACGCGAAGTCCGCGCTGTGGGCGGCCGTCGAACCGCCGGGGTCGGGCTGGAACGGCTCCATGCTCTACCACCTGCAGAACCTGAACTCCGGCAAGGACATGAACGTCGCCGGCGAGCGTCAGGACGACGACGCCCCACTGATCATCTGGCCCCGCCTGGACGGGCACTGGAACACGCTCTTCGGCATCTACGACCACGGCGACGGCTTCAGCACCCTGGTCAACCGGCACAGCGAGCGGGCCGTCTGCGCCCCCGACCGGCTCGGCGACCGCGTCGTCCAGTACGACCCCGACCCCGTCACCGCCTCCGGCGAAGGCCTGCTCACCATCGAGCGGGTCTCCCTCCACGACCTCGGCCACCCCGACATCCGCGAGGCCGGCGAGCAGGTGGCAGCCCTCGACCGGCAGCTCGCCGAACTCCGGCCCCGACGGGAGCTGCTGGAGCGGCGGCGGCACGAGATCGCCGCGCACCAGGCCGAACTGACCGCGGCACGGGAGGAGCTCGCCCGGCTCACCGGCGGCCTCAAGGGGGCGAACGACGTCGCGCTGCCCGTCCCGCGGCTCTCCCTCGACCGCACCGGCCTGAGCTGCTCCGGCGCCCTGCTGGCCTTCGCCCGCTCGGCCGACCGCCCGTACCTGCTCGACAGCGCCACCGGCAACGTCGTGCTGTACTTCCGCGGCGCCGACGGGCAGTTCTTCGCCGCCTACTACGACACCACGGTCGCCCGCTCCACGCGACGTCTGTCGGAGGGGCAGGGCAAGGCGATCACCTTCACCGCCCGCGACGCCGGCACCCCGCTGGAGTCCGTGACCATCCGCATCACGCCGGGCACCCGGCCCGAGCTGTGCGACCTCACCGTGGAGCACGGCGAGGAGGTCGAGACCTGGGAGCGGCTGCCGCGCCGCGCCGCGGACTTCGCCGCCATCGTCAACGGCGCTCCGGAGGAGCCCGTCCGGATCGGCGCGGTGAAGTCCTTCGAGACGACCTTCCGGATGCTCTCCGGCGGCCGCTCCGGCAACATCGCCGGCGGCGCGCTCGAACTCGCCGAGCCCCTCCCGGTCGCCCTGCCGGCCGGTACGCCCGTCACGGTCGGCGGCCACCTCTACCTCACGGAGAAGGACCACGCGCCGGGGGCCGTCACCGTGCACCTGGAGGACGGCGAGGGCGGGCCCCAGCCCCAGCCGGGCGAGGTCGTCCGGCGCCTGCGCTACGACCACCGCCAGACCTACTCCAACCGTCCGGGCAGCCCGCTGTCCGCGGGCTCCCGGCTGGTGGTCGCGGACCCGGAGGGGGCCCACGAGATCCCCCTGGGAGAGGTGACGGACCTGGTCACCGGGCAGGGCTGCCGGTGGCGCGCGGACTCCCCCGGTCGGGCCTACTCGTTCGACGGGCAGGCCACCGTCCTCACCCTGCCGCCGGCCCAGCTGGACCGGGTCACGGCGACCCGTGACCTGACCCTGGAGGCGTGGGTCAACCCCGAGCAGGTGTCCGGCCCCGCCAGGATCATCCACGCCGGTACCGACGAGGCGCCCTACACCCTGGGGCTCCTCGCCCCGGCCGCCCCCGTCGTGCCCGCCCTCGCCTTCGACGGCAGGAGCGGCGTCGCCCTGACCGAACGCGGGTTCAGCCTCGCCCAGCAGGACTTCACGGTGGAGTTCTGGGCCCGGCGCACGACGGCGTGGGACGGCCGGGAACAGTTCCTCGTCGGCCACGGCACGTCACAGCCCAGCGACAGGGGCAGCCTGCACATCGGCTTCCGCCGGAGCAGTGCCTTCACCTTCGCCTTCTACGGCGAGGACCTCACCACCCCGCACGGGTACGACGACACCGACTGGCACCACTGGGCCTGCGTCTTCGACGCGGCCACCCGGGAGCAGGTGATCTACCAGGACGGCGTCGAGGAGGCCCGGCGCAACGCGGCCGCGCCCTACCTCGGGGACGGGCTCTTCAGCTTCGGCAGCCACTTCGCGGGCTGGGTCCCCGACTACGCGGCCGTCGAGATGGACGAGGTCCGGCTCTGGGCCACCGCCCGCACCGCAGCCCAGGTCCGGGAACTGAAGAACCGACGGCTGACCGGCAAGGAGGCCGGCCTGACGGGCTACTGGCCCTGTGCCGACCCGGTCGACCGGGTGAACGGCAAGCCGGCGGTCCTCGACCGCTCCGGCCGGGGGCGGCACGTCGTCCTGCGCGGCGGTGTCACCACGGCGCCGGCCCCCGCCGCGCTCGACACCGCGAGTGCGGCGGTCTATCACGTCGCCGCCGGCGTCGGCGACCGGCTGGTGGCCACCCGAGACGCCTTCCCCCTGCACGAGTGGGCGCACCTCGCCGTCGCCCACGAACAGTCCTGGGCGGTCGAACTGACCGACGGCGCCCACCTCGACGTGCCCGACGACGACGCCCTCGACATCACCGACGACCTCACCCTGGAGGTCTTCTGCCGCGTCGACGCCCTCGGCGCGACCCAGGGCCTGGTCTCCAAGGGCCGCGCCGCCGACGGCACCGACGGAAGCGTCCCCTACCGCCTGGTGGTCCTGCCCGACGGGAAGCTGGAGTTCGGCTTCGAGGAGCCCGACGGCAGGCTGGTGCGGTTCACCTCCTCCGAGGCCGTGCGCGCCGGGGCGTTCCACCGCCTCGCCGTCGTCCGCGAGGGCGGCCGGTCGCTGCAGGAACGCAGGGGTGGCAAGGAGGCCACCACCACGGGCGCCGACGGCCAACCCGTCCGGCAGGACGTCGGGCCGGTGGAGTCCGTCGACGTCCGGGACCGGCAGGACATCCGCTTCTTCGTCGACGGCCACGAGGCCGGCACCGCCCGCTACGAGGGGCCGGGCGCCCGGGGCAACTCCGGCACGCTCGACATCGGCCGGGCCCGCGAGGGCCTGGAGACCCACGCCCTGACCGGTGTCGTCTCCGAGGTCCGACTGTGGAGCACCGCGCGGGACACGGCCCGGCTGGGCACCGCCGTCTCCGCGCGCGACCGCGGCCTGACCGCGCAGTGGCGCTTCGAGGAGAACGCGGGCAGCACCGCGGCCGACACCGGCGGCTCCCACCCGGCGCGACTGCGCGGCGCCCGCTGGACCCGCAACCCCGACCCCCGCGGCAGCCTCTTCCGCCTGTACCGCAACGGGGTCTCCGTGGCCTGCGACCCGCTGGCGGACACGGCCTTCGCGGGCTACGGCGACCGGGCGTTCGCCCTCGGCGCCCGACTCGAAGGCGGCCAGGCGACGCAGGCGTTCCACGGCGTCCTGGAGGAGGTCCGCGTCTGGCGCACCGCCCGTACCCAGGAACAGGTCCTCGACAACCTCTTCACCCGGCTCAAGGGCGAGAAGGAGGATCTGATCGCCTACTGGTCCTTCGACGACGCCTCGACCGACGGGAGCACCCGTGTCGTCCAGGACGAGGGCCTGCGCGGCAACCACCTGACCGTTCCCGCGGCCCCGCGCCGTCCGGCGGCCGTGCTCTCCACGGCGCCCGTCTCCAGCGACGCCGCACAGGTCCGGTCGGCGCTCGCGGCCATGCGCACGCCCTTCCACGAGCGGATCACCGGCTCCCCCGCCGTCACCGAGTACGCCGACATGCAGTACTCGGCCAAGGGCGAGGCCTTCGGCGTGCTCAAGCGGGCCTACGGCTACCTGCGCGAGGGGCGCTGGCACCTGGTCACCGGATACAAGGTCGGCAACCTGGTCAGCGAATGGGTCGGCCAGGTGCAGTTCGACCCCCAGCTGATCGGCTACGTCGAGGGCGCGCCGCCCGTACCGTCGGAGAACCTCACCCCCAACACCGTCGACCCCGACAGCGCCACCTACGACAGCGCCTCCTCGGTGGAGTTCACCGAGGCGGAGGAGGTCGTCCACTCCCTGTCGTCGGCCAAGGAGCGCAGCGTCGACGCGGCGTTCGGCTTCGCCCTGTCGAACGAGGTCGACGTCGACATGTGGGTGATCAGCGCCCCGCTGGGTTTCGGCACCGCCAAGTCCATGGCCAAGGCCAAGGTGTCGGCGGGCGTGCGCGGCACCCTGGAGTTCTCCAACAGCTGGGCCGAGGAGACCGCCGTCTCCCAGGGCGAGAACACCGCCCGCGCCATGAAGGTGGAGCTCTCCGGCAGCTGGGAGGACCCGCGCAAGCCGCTCAACGCGGCGCTCGGCCGCCGCTACGTACCCGCCAACACGGGCTTCGCCCTGGTCCAGTCCCAGACCGCCGACGTCTTCGCCCTGCGCCTGGCGCACAGCGGGGCCCTGGTCTCCTACCGCATCCAGCCCAACCCGGACATCCCCAAGGACTGGAACGTCATCCCCTTCCCCCTCAACCCCCGCTACACCAAGCAGGGGACGCTCGACGGCACCGTCGGCTACGACGAGCGCGGCAGGGTCCTCGACCCGGACTACACCGGAACCCTGGACAACGGCGAGCACAGCTACTACAAGCCGCGCGAGGCCTACACGATCAAGCGCCGGATCCAGCGCGAGCAGCAACGGCTGCGCAGCTACTACGAGACCGTCTCCACCGAGACCCACGCGCCCGACCCCACGGCCGAACGGGCGGGCCGGGTGCTCGGCGGCGCGATCGGCGGCGACGCCTCGCCCGGCCGGGGCAGGGACACCGCCGACAGCGCCACCGGCGCGGGCTTCTCGCGCCGCGACCTGGTCAACACCTACGTGTGGACGGCGGACGGCGGCTTCTTCGCCGAGACCACCGAGACCACCGACGCGGTGAGCGAGACGACCTCCGGCTCGTACTCGTTCTCCGGTTCCACGGGCACCTCCGTCGGCACCTCCTTCGACGTCATGGGCGTCGGCGTCAACGCCCAACTGGACGCCTCCATCGGCGGCGGCATGACCGCCACCAGGGCCCGTGGCCGGCAGGCCACCCGTTCCTTCGGACTGAAGGTGGCCTGCGCGCCGTCCGGGAACCTCCAGACGTACGACACCAGCCGCAAGCCCGTCTACGACGCCGACGGCAAGCCCGTCAACACCCCCGGCAAGGTCGACGCGTACCGGTTCCTCAGCTTCTACCTCGGCGAGGACACCGAGCACTTCGACACCTTCTTCCACAAGGTCGTCGACCCGCGGTGGCTGAACAACGGCACGGACCCGAACGCGACCGCGCTGCGCGAGGTCCGCCGCACGGACCGCAAACCGCCGTGCTGGCGCGTCCTGCACCGCGTCACCTTCGTCAGCCGGCTCCTGCCGGCCGTGCCGCCCGCCGGCGCCCCGCCGCTCCAGCGCGCCATGCGGGAGCTCGACCTGGAGAGCAACTACGAGCTCGTCCGCCGCCTCGACCCCTACGTCAAGGCGGCGGCCACCGGCCGTAGCGAACTCGCCGACGCCGTACGCACCGCCCTGTCCGTCCACCTGCCGCAACTGACCCCGCACGCGGAAGAGGTGATCGGGTTCCTCGCGCGGTACTACGGCGTGGAGGACTGACGCTCCGGCACCGACACCGCTCACCGCCCGGGCAAGGGAACCACCCCTTGCCCGGGCGGACCCGAACTCGCTGCCGGGGATCCGCCCGGAACACGACGAACCGGCGCCCGCCCCTCCCCAGGAGAGCGAATCTGAGACGTATGACATGTCACACCCCATTGATGGGCATGCTGGTCTTGTGAGACGGTGCGTCACGCACTCCGGATTCCTCCACCTCTTCCCCACATCCGTGGTGCTTCCATGCGCGTTTCCCCCACGAAGGAATGACGATGCGTCCGCTCTCACGCATACCCAGACTGCTGGCCGCGGTGGCCGCGGCCGGCACCGTCCTGCTCGGCATAGCCGCAGGACCGAGCCAGGCAGCCCCCTCACCCGCCCCCGCTCAGGCCGTCCCCGCCCCGGCCGCTTCGAGCGCGCACCAGACGTCCGGCGGTCCGCTGGCGGTGACCGGCAACACCGCCACCGACTCCGAGCGCCCCGGCGCGCCCCAGGCCCGCCGGCTCACGGCCGCCCAGCTGCCGCCGATCAGCCCGCCCAGCCGGCCGGATCCCAGCGATACCGCCTCGCCCTCGGCCGAACCCCGCGCCCTGACGGCGGCACCGGCCGCCGCCGCGTCCTGTACTCCGGCCGACTTCAGCGGCCGGACCGGGTCGGCGCTGGTCTCCTTCATCACGGCCTCGACGCCCAGGTGCGTCGCCGGTCTCTTCTACACCGGCGGCAGCGCGGACGCCGCCGCGGTGTTCCGGCAGAGCCAGATGGCCACCGTGGCCGACGCCTTCCGCAACGCCGCCACCACGTACCCCGGCGACAACTCCACCGGTGTCTGGCAGTTGGTCCTGTTCCTGCGGGCCGGCTACTACGTGCAGTCCAACGACCCCGCGCACGTGCCCGCCTTCGACGCCGCGCTGACCGCCGCCGTGACGCGCGGCATCGACGCCTTCGTGGCCGGCCCGCACTTCGCGGACGCCACGGACGCGAACGCCGAGGTCGCGGCCGAGGTCATCATCCTCACCGACAGCGCCGACGTGCAGGGCCGCTACCTCGGCACCTACCGGCAGGTGCTGAACGGTTACAACAGCTCGTACGACGCCTCCAAGAAACTGCTCAACCTGGTCAACAGCGTCTTCACCCCGCTGGACCGGGGCCACCAGAACCCCGCCTACGGCGCGGCCGTCGTCGCGGACCCGAGCATCGTCGACACCCTCGACGCGTTCACCCGCAAGCACCTCGACCTGATGGGCACCGACCGCGGCTACCTGGAGGCCAACGCCGGCGTCGAGCTGTCCCGCTACATCGAGTACCCGGCGCTCCAGGGCAAGGTCCGTCCGCTCGCCAAGGGGCTCCTCGACGCCTCGTCGATCACCGGCCCGACCGCCCGGCTGTGGGTCGGCGTCGCCAACGTGGCGAGCTTCTCCGACCAGGCCCAGTGCTCCTACTACGGCGTCTGCGACCTGCCCCGGCGCCTCACCGAGGCCGCGCTGCCGATGAGGCAGACCTGCAACGCCACCCTCACCATCCTGGCCCAGGACCTCACCGCGGCCGAACTCGCCGCCGTCTGCGCCGACCTCAGGGGCGAGGACGCGTACTTCCACAACCTCGTCCGCGACAACGGCCCCATCCCCAACCAGTACGAGTCCTCCGTGCAGCTCGTGGTCTTCGCCAGCCAGGCCGACTACCAGACCTACGCCGGGGCGATCTACGGCGCCAACACCAACAACGGCGGCATCACCCTCACCGGCATCCCGACCGACCCGGCCAACCAGCCCGTCTCGATCATGTACCGGCACCCGAACGAGAACGGCTTCACCGCCCGGATCTGGAACCTCAACCACGAGTACGCCCACGTCCTGGACGCCCGCTACGACATGAAGGGCGACTTCCGCCAGCAGACCAGCGTCCCCGACCTGTGGTGGATCGAAGGCCTCGCCGAGTACGTCTCCTACACCTACCGCGGCGTCACCGACACCAACGCGGTCACCCAGGCCCCCAAGCGCACCTACGCGTTGAGCACCCTGTTCCAGAGCACCTACCTCAACAGCGACGTCGTGCGCACCTACCACTGGGGCTACCTGGCCGCCCGCTACATGATCGAGCGCTTCCCGGGCGTCGTCCAGACCACGCTCCACTACTTCCGCACCGGCGACTACGCCCGCGGCTACGCCTACTACAACTCCATCGGCGCCAGCTACGACGCCGACTTCAACAGCTGGCTCGGCACCTGCGCCACCGACACCTGCCTGAGCGCGGGCATCCCGAAGGCGGCCTTCGACGCCTCGGTCCGGGACCTGAGCGTCCAACTGACCGACCGCTCCACCGAGACCGACGGCAAGGGCGCCATCACCGCTTGGGCCTGGAACTTCGGCGACGGCACCACCGACACCGCGGCCTCCCCCACGAAGACCTACCGCGCCCCCGGCACCTACACGGTCACGCTGATCGTCACCGACAGCAACGGCAGGACCGCCACCGCGACCAAGAACGTCACCGTCACCGCTCCGGCCGCACCGAGTGCCTGCACCGGCAGTGACCCCCGCAAGATGGACTACAACTGCTACCGCACCGACCGCGCCGCCGCGGCCGGCGGCCTGGACATGCTGTACATCTACATGCCGGCCGGCACCACCACCCTGACCGTCTCCACCACCGGCGGAACCGGCACCGCCTACCTCTACTACAGCCCCGACAACTGGGCCTCCAACACCTCCTACACCGCCTCCTCCACCAACAACGGCACCGCCCAGACCGTCACGGTCACCAACACCACAGCCGGCTACCGCTACGTCAGCCTCTACGGCAAGACCGCCTTCAGCGGCGTCACCGTCACCACCCGGTACTGACCGGCCCGGTGGTCCTCTCCGCCCCGGCCCCGCGCCCCACGGCGTGCGACGGCCGGGGCGGCCATGACCGGGCCGGCACAACGACCACACCGGCCAGCCCGTCATGCGCTAGCTGACCGCCCACGATCAGCAATCCTTCGCATCACCCATCCAGCCACGCCCTCCGCACGCTCGTTCAACGTGTTCCGTGTCATGGAGCGCAGGACGGCTCGGAACCTTCGGGGCCGGTCGTTCGACCGGCCCCGAAGCTTGTGGGGGTGCGGGTCGGCCTCGGCCGGTGGCCTGGTGGGCCTGGCCTGCCGTGCCGGGTTCCGCTTCGAGGACATCGCGGCGGGGATTCGGTCGACGTCTGCGGCCGGTGGCGGAAGGGCTGGTCGGGTTACGGCCCGGGGATGGCGAGTTGGCGGAGGGCGGCCCGGGCAGTGGTGGCGGCCGCGCGCATCGTGGTGAGGGGGCCGGGGGTGTCCTGTGGTGGAAGGCCGCGTGCGATGCGGTGGAACTGGTGGTTGTGGTGGGCGAGTTGGGTGTACCCGTCGAGGGGGCGGTAGCCGGTGGCGGGCGGCCCGGCGGGCAGGGCGGGTTCCGGCGAGGAGGTGGGCGGGGTACTGGGGGGAGAAGGCCATCGGCCTGGCCAGCCCGATGACGTCGGCGGTGCCGTCGCGCAGGATGCGCTCCATCGTGGCCCCGGTGCGCAGTCCGCCGGTGAGCATGAGCGGGACCTGGACGTCGTGGCGGATCCGCTCGGCGAAGTCGAGGAAGTACGCCTCCGGGCCGGCGGCGGTCCTCGGCCGGTGCACGCCCACGCCGGTCATGGCCGGGGCGGTGTAGTTGCCGCCCGAGATCTCCAGCAGGTCGATTCCGGCGTCGGCGAGGGCGCGGGCGGTGTCGTGGGCTTCGGCTTCGGTGAGGCCGCCGCGCTGGAAGTCCCTGGAGTTGAGCTTCACCGAGACCGGGACGGCGGGGCCGACGGCCGCGCGTACGGCGGCGACGGTTTCGAGCAGGGCCCGGCGGCGGCCGGCGGCGGTGCGGCCGTAGGCGTCGTCGCGGGTGTTGGCGGCGGGTGAGAGGAACTGGGAGAGCAGGTAGCCGTGGGCGGCATGGATCTGGATGCCGTCGAAACCGGCCGCGACGGCGAGTTCGGCGGTGCGCGCGAAGGCGCGGACGACGTGCCGGACCTCCTGGCCGGTGAGGGCGCGGGGGCGGCGCAGGTTGTAGCCGGGGACGGGTTCGCGGGTGGCCGAGGGGGCGACCGGGCGGTGGGTGAAGGGGACGGTGGCGACCCGGCCGGGGTGGTTGATCTGCATCCACAGCGTGGAGCCCGCGTCCTTGGCCGCAGCGGCCCAGCGGCGAAAGGCGGGCAGGGCCCGGTCGTGGTCGAGGATGACGTTGCCGGGTTCGGTCAGGGCGGTCCGGTCGATCATGACGTTGCCGGTGATCAGCAGCCCGGCGCCGCCGTGCGCCCAGGCGGCGTACAGGCGCCGGAGCCGCTCGGTGGGGCGGCCGTCGCGGGCGGCGAGCTGTTCACTCATCGCGGCCTTGGCGATGCGGTTGGGCAGCACGGCGCCGCAGGGCAGCGCGAGTTCGGCGGCGAGCAGGTCGGCGGCGGTCATGGCCGGGGCACCCTCTTCGTTCGGGCCGGCGTTCGTAGTGTCGCCGGGGGCGGCGTTCGGGCCGGCGCCCGGGGCGGCGTTCGGCTCGGCGCTCACATCACCCTCCGGTACGCGGTCCGCAGCAGCGGCCCGAGCAGCGCCCGCGGGGCGTGACGGCCGCCGGTGGCCAGCAGCTTGGCGAAGAGCCCGGGCACGACACGGCCCTCGCCGCGCTCCAGTGCGGCGAGGGCCAGGTCCGCGGTGCGCTCGCAGGACACCGACAGCCGCTTCGGCAACACCGCGTCCACCTTGGAGAGTTCGGCGACCTGGGCGAACTCGGTGCGCACCGGCCCCGGCGCGAGCAGGGTGCAGCTGACGCCGGTGCCCCGCAGTTCGGCGTGCAGCGACTCGGCGAAGGTGTTGGCGAAGGCCTTGCTGGCCGCGTACGTGGCGTTCAGCGGGCCGGGCTGGTTGCCGGCCGTCGAGCCGGTGATCAGGATCGCGCCACGGCGGCGGCGCACCATGCCGGGCAGTACCGCGAGCGTCAGCTCGTGCACGGCGGTCACGTTGACCTCGACCTGGAGGTGCTCGCGCTCCGCGTCCAGTCGGGCCAGCTCGCCGTACGTGGCGAAGCCCGCGTTGGCACACAGGACGGCGACCTCGCGTTCGGCCAGCCGTTCGGCGAGCTCGCGCCGTCCGCCGCGGTCGCCGAGGTCCACCGCCTCGACCTCGACCGGGACGCCGTGCCGGGCCGTCAGCCGTTCGGCCAGGGCGCGCAGCCGGTCCTCCCGGCGGGCGACGACGACCAGCGGGTACCCGCGCGCGGCGAGCCGTTCGGCCAGCGCGGTGCCGATCCCGGACGAGGCGCCCGTGACGACGGCGCAGCCGCCCTCGGTGGTCGGTGGAAGGCTCAACGGTGTCCCCGTCCCTCTCGGCCGGGCCGCGAGCGGTGCGGCGGGCCCGGTGGCGACCGAGACCAGCTCGCACACCGAGGAGACGGAGGTGGTCGCGGCCGGTCTGGCCTGCTCGGTCACCGTTGCGGGCGCGGTGCGCTACACGCCGCACCGGGGTGTCCGCTACGTGCCTCTGGACGGCGCGGCCGGCTCCGGCCTACGGTTTGCCCACCGCGCCAACCCCCACCAGGTGACACCCCCCGTACGTCCGCGCCACCTCCCCGATCACGAACCCCGCGATCCCCGGGCACGAGCCCGAGTGACACCCCCACCCATGCGGAGGAACGAACCGTGGAAACGCCAGAATTCACGCGCCGACGAGGACTTCAGCTCGCGGCGGCGGCCGCCGGCGGCCTCGCCCTCGGCTCCGCCCGGTCCGCCGCGGCGGACCCGGCACTCCCGTCCCCGTACCTCGTCGGCCGGGGCATCGCCGACATCACCGGCGCCGCCGCCGAGAGCGGCATGATGGGCTACTCGATGCCCGGCCAGAAGACCAGTGGAATCCACCAGCGGCTGCGGGCACGGGCGTTCGTGATCGTCGACCCGGCGAGCGGCAACCGCGTCGCCTGGTGCAACACCGACCAGGGGATACTCCCCCACGCGGTCTTCCAGGCCGTGCTCGCCCGCCTGGCCACCGCCCACGGCGCGCTCTACACCGAGCAGAACGTCTCGCTCAGCGCCACCCACACCCACGCGGGCCCCGGCGGGTGCAGTCACGACCTCGTCTACAACCTGTCGATCCTCGGCTTCCAGCAGCAGAACTTCGACGCCGTGGTCGCCGGCATCGTCGAAGCGATCGAGGCCGCCCACGCCGACCTCCGCCCCGGCACCATCACCCTCGGCCGCGGCGAGCTCACCGACGCCAGCGTCAACCGGTCCCGCGCCGCCTTCGAACGCAATCCCCGGGCCGACAAGGACGCCTACCCGCTCGGCATCGACCCGACGATGACCGTCCTGCGCTTGCGCCAGGGCGGCACCGACATCGGGGCGATCAGCTGGTTCCCCACCCACGGCACCTCGATGACCAACAGCAACACGCTGATCAGCGGCGACAACAAGGGCTACGCCTCCTACGCGTGGGAGCACGACACCGCCGGGGTGCGCTACCTCGACGGCACCCCCGGCTTCGTGGCCGCCTTCCCGCAGACCAACGCCGGCGACATGTCCCCCAACCTCGATCTCAAGCCCGGATCGGGCCCCACCGACGACGAGTTCGAGAACACCCGGATCATCGGCCGGCGCCAGTGCACCACCGCCCAGCAGATCTTCGCCTCCGCCGACACCCCGGTCACGGGCGGCATCGACGCGCGGCTGCGCTACGTCGACATGTCGCAGGTCCGGGTCGACGGCCGCTACACCCCCGACGGCCGGATCCACCACACCAGTCCGGGCGTCATCGGCCTGTCCACGCTGGCCGGCAGCACCGAGGACGGTCCGGGCATCCCCGGTATCCTCGAGGGCACGCCGTCCCCGCTCGCCCCACTCGTCGACCTCATCAACGCCGTCGTCCCGCAATGGCTCGCCGACGAGCAGTCACCCAAGACGTCGGTCGTCCCCAGCGGCCTGCTCCAGGCGACCCCGAACGTGCTGCCGCTGCAACTCCTCAGGATCGGCCAGCTCCACCTGGTCGGCGGACCGGCCGAGTTCACCATCGTCGCCGGGCTTCGCATCCGCCGGGCCGTCGCCGCGGAACTCGGCATCCCGCTGGAGAACGTCCTGGTGCAGGGCTACACCAACGGGTACAGCCAGTACGTCACCACACCCGAGGAGTACGACGGCCAGCAGTACGAGGGCGCCTCCACGCTCTTCGGCCGGTACACCACGCCCGCCTACCAGCAGGAGTTCGCCAAACTGGCCGCCGCGATGCGCGACGGCACCACCCTGCCGCTCGGCTCGGCGCCGCCCGCCCCGGCGATCGGCACCCTGAACCTGCAGACCGGCGTCGTCCTGGACAGCCCCGGCTGGTCGCGCGCCTTCGGCCAGGTCCTCACCGACGCCGCCGGCACCTACCAGACCGGCCGGCGCGTCACCACCGTCTTCGTCACCGGCCACCCCAAGAACAACCTGCACCGCGGCGGCACCTTCCTGGAAGTGCAGCGGCTGCAGAACGGCACCTGGGTACGGTACCTGGACGACGGCGACTGGCAGACCGGGTACCGCTGGCAGCGCACCAATGCCGTGACCGGCGAGTCCACCGCGACCATCACCTGGGACATCGCACCCGGCACCCCTCCCGGCACCTACCGCATCACCCACTCCGGCGACGCCAAGAACGGCCTCACCGGCGCGATCACCGGCTTCACCGGCACCTCGCGCGCCTTCACCGTCTCCTGAGCCCCTCCGATCCGGCACGCATCGGGAGGGGGCCGCGGACGGTCGGCCGGGCCTCCGGTCGACCAGTGGAGGCAGGACCGACACTCCGAGGCCGATCACCGGCGGCGCCTGCCCGCCGGATCAGGCGTCGACCGGGGTCAGCCCCGGGTAGACGTCCTGCCAGCGGTAGCGACGGCAGTGGAGGTGCCAGAACGCGAAGGCCTTCATGTAGCGGTCGAGGTGCGGGCGTTGCTCGTCGGTGGCGAGGTCCAGGACGCGGCGGTAGGCGGCCAGGCCGCTGTCGAGGCTCCGTCGGTAGGCGGCGAGGTACGGGATGCCCTCGGCCACCGTTCGGCGGTGGATCCGGCTGGCGAGGAAGTCCTCGCCGTGCACCGCCTCCTTGTAGAAGGACAGGACGTCGTTGACGTCGTTCAGGAACGCGACACAGGAGCTCAGCGCCGCCGACCAGAAGGCCCGGTTGCGATCGGAGCGCAGACAGGGGTCGGTGAACTGGAGCGAGGTGAACCAGAACTGGGAGAAGCCGTTGAAGACGCGGACGAAGTCACTGTCGACCTCGTCGGACGCCTCCGGCGTGAACTCCGCCTCCATGAGGACGCCGGTGACCGCGTTGTAGAAGAAGGTCTTGAAGACGGCGAGGAACGTCGGATCACAGAAGCGCGCGATCTCGTCGAACATGTACCGGATGTACCGCGTGTTCGGCGAGGTCTCGGATCGCCCGGGCAGCAGGCCGGCCCGCAGGATGACTTCGGCCTCAGCCCGGTCGTGGCAGCACACGTCATCGGTGTTGGTGGTGAACACCCAGATGCGGTCGAGGGCGAGGGCCAGTGCGTCGTCGGCGATCGGCACCATGAGGGAGCGCATCAGCGTGATGTGGCCGGTGGTGGCGGGGGGAACCGTGACACCGAACGCCGCGAACTCGGCAGTCAGCGCGGCAGCGCCGGCACGGGCCTGCGCGAGGTTGACGGGCGGATCGAAGGCATCGGTGAAGGCGATCATCCCGTCGACCAGACCCGAGTCCAGAACACTCGCGACCATGCCGCGGTGCCGGGGATCGGGGACGGCCTCGAGGCCGCTCCGCGCGGTGCAGTGGAGGGTGTCCACGCCAGGCGGCCGGGGGTGCCTGATCGTACGACGGCCTGTCGAGTCCACACCGCGTCCTTCCGTGCGTCGCTTCCGGGGTACACACCTGGACAGCCGCGCCCATCCTCACACGGCCGGCCCCGCACCGGCCACGAACTCGGCGCCGTGAACCCGACCGGGCGTACACCGCACCGACGGGTTGACGGAAACGGGGTGCCGACCACCCGGGGGTGTCTGCCCACTTCTGCGGCGTGTACGGGCTGCGCCCGTCGTTCGGGATCGTGCCGGGGTACGGGAGCGTCTCGGGACAGGCTCCTGGGACGCCGGCGATTTCGACATGGCGGTACCGGCCCGCTCGGCCGGCACCAAGGACCGCCACGTCGGCAAGCCCGCCCACCCGCTCGTGATCCAAGCGGACGGTGCCGAAGCACGTTGGCCTGCCGCTCGACCGGCAGGTGCTCCTCGCCGTGTCCGCGGGCGGAGGAAGAAGAGCTCGGGGTCTCCGTCGTCCAACCCGTGGAGCAACCCGACGGTGTGCCACCCGACGCGTTGAAGCAGGCGCTGCACGGGCTGGTTCGAGACGTTCGTCGAGGTGAACGACTTCGGTGTGGTGCAGGTCGACTCGACGGCGTCGAGCAGGAGTTCCCCGACACCTCGTCGGCGGGCGCCGGGGGCGACCATCAGCATTGTGAGAGCCCGTTCCCCGACGGTCAGGCGCCCGCGCCCGCGCCCGCGTCCTCGGAGGCGGGCGCCACGCGGTTGCGGAGCGTACCGATGTGCTCGACCTCGACCTCGACGACGTCGCCGGGGCGCAGATGGCGGCCGGAGAACACGCCGGCGCCGCGCGGTGTCCCGGTGAGGATCACGTCGCCGGGTTCGAGGGTCTGGTAGTGCGACAGGAAGGAGATCAGCTCGGCCACGCCGTGGATGAAGCCCGCGGTGCGGTCGTCCTGGCGCAGCTCGCCGTTGACCAGGGTGCGCAGACGCAGGTCGAGCGGTTCGTGGAACTCGTCCGGGGTGACCAGGCAGGGACCGAGCGGTTTGAAGGTGTCGAAGCTCTTGGAGACGCCGATGGAGGCGATCGGATCGCCCGACATCGCCCGCTGCTGGATGTCGCGGGCCGAGACGTCGTTGGCGATGGTCAGGCCGGCGAGGTGGCCCATCGCGTCCGCGGTGTCGACGGCGGTCGCGGGGCTGCCGATGACGGCGGCCACCTCGCCCTCGTAGTCGACCTGCCGGGACGCGACCGCCGGGAGGCGGATGTCGTCGCCGGGGGCGATGACCGCGGAACCGGCGACGACCTGGAAATTCGGCTCGGCGGGCAGGATGATGTCGGGCCGGCCCATCGCGGCGAACATCTCCAGGGCCTCCTGCGCGTGACTGCGGTAGTTCAGTCCGACGATCAGGATCTTCCCGGGCCGGGGAACGGGGGCGTGCACCCGGACCTCGTCGAGGGCGACCCGTCGGACGACCGCCGCCGTACGGGCCTCCGCGGTCCCGGGACCGCGCAGGAGGGCGCCCAGGTCGGCGAAGGGGAGGTCGAGCAGGGAGAGCTCGCCGGGGCTGTCCTCCCTGGCGATGCCCAGGGCTGTGCTGTACAGGCGCATCGATGACTCCCGGGGGTCGGGGAAGGGCTTCTCTTGTATCAGAGTCAAGAGCTTTCCCGTCCGGGAGTCAAGAGCTTTCCCGTCCGGGAGTCAAGAGTCCGCCGATCACCGGGGCCGCCGCCGGGGTCCGCCCGCCGGGATCCGCGGGCGGGGGTGCGGGGCGTGCCGCCTAGGCTTTGCTGTCATGCCAAGGAACCGTCAGCAGATCCCGAAAGCCGAGCGCGAGGCCGCCCTGATCGAGAGCGCCTGGGAGCTCTTCGCCACCCGGGGGTACAAGGGGACCAGCCTGGCCGAGGTCGGCAAGGCGGCGGGTGTCGCGGCCAACGCCGTGCGCTGGTACTTCCCGACCAAGGACGACCTGTTCGCCGCCGCACTGGACCATCTGTTCACACGCGAGCGGGAGCACATCGAGGCGGATCCCGCGCTCGAGGGTGATCCCCGGCGGCAGCTGGTGACGTTCCTCGTCGACCTGGAGGCCCATCGCCGGCTGCACCGGGAGGCGTACGACCGCATGGGCGAGTCACCCGCCCTCGCCGATGCCTACTCCCGCATGCAGGAGTGGCTGGAGGGCCGGCTTCTCACGGCCGTCGCGAGCCGGCTGCCCGAGGGGGCGGACGTCGCACCGGTGGCGGACCTGGCGCACGTGCTCTTCGAAGGGCTGTTGGTCAGCACCCGGGAGCTGGACCGGCCGACCGAGGAACTCGTCGGCCTTCTGATGGAGGCGCTGATCGCCGTCGCGGCGGCGCGCTGAGCCATCTCTTGACTGCCATACAAGAGACTGCCTAAGTTTCTCTTGCATGGCAGCCAAGAGGGCTGCCGTGCCCCCGAGAAGGAGGTCGCCACTCCATGGCTTCTCCCGACAAACTCGCCCACGTCGTCCTGCGCACCGGCTGCCTGCCGGCCATGACCGACTGGTACGTACGGGTCCTCGAAGGCCGCGTCGCCTTCGCCGACGAGAACCTCGCCTTCCTGACCTACGACGACGAGCACCACCGCGTCGCGCTGGTCGCCACCGGGGCGTCCGAGCGCCCGACGGACACGCACACCGGTCTTCACCACGTGGCGTTCACCTACGCCACGATCAAGGACCTGCTCGACACCTACCGGCGACTGAAGGGCGACGGCATCCACCCCTTCTGGTGCATCAACCACGGGCCGACCACCTCGATGTACTTCGAGGACCCTGACGGCAACCACATCGAGCTCCAGATCGACAACTTCGCCACCGCCGAGGACCTCGACGAGTGGTTCCGGTCCGGAGCGTTCCAAGCCAATCCGATCGGGGTCGACTTCGACCCCGACGACCTGGTACGACGCTTCGAATCCGGTGAGGCCCTCGCCGACCTGGTCAGGCGCGCATGAAGGACATCGACGCCCCGGTCGTCATCATCGGAGCCGGCCCCGTGGGGCTGGCCACCGCACTCGTCCTCGGCCGCCACGGCGTCCGCAGTGTCGTCTGCGAACAGTTCGGCGGGATCAACCCCCACCCCCGGGCCCACGTCGTCAACACCCGGTCCATGGAACTGTTCCGGGCCTGGGGCATCGCGGACGCCGTCCGAGCGGACGCGGTCGACCCGGCCATGGCCGGCACCATCCTGTGGAAGCAGACCCTCGCCGGGGACCCGCTGGGCCGGATCGACTTCGCCGGAGGCCCGCAGGGCCCGCTCGCGCAACGGGCACACGCCTCCGCCGAGCAGCTCACCTCCTGCGCCCAGGACCGGGTGCAGCAACACCTGCTGGACGCCGTCCTCGCCCAGGGCACGGCCGCCGTCCACTACGACACCACCGTCGTCGAGGTGACGGACCACGGTGATGCCGTCGACGTCACCGTGGAAGGCCCGGGCGGGCGGCAGATCCTGCGCACCCGTTACGTCGTGGCGGCGGACGGAGCGGCCGGGGGCATGCGCGACAGGCTCGGCATCGCGATGGACGGCGCCCCGGTCCTCGGCCACCAGCTGAACATCTACTTCCACGCCGACCTCTCCCCGTGGATGAGCCAGGATCCCGCCCTGCTGGTCTGGCTGATCAACGAAGCCTCCCCGGGAGTCCTCATCGGCATGGACGGCGCCCGCCGGTGGACCTTCCAGCGGAGCTTCGACCCAGCCGTCGAATCGCCGCAGGACTACCCGCCCGAGCGGTGCGCCCGGATCATCCGGGACGCCGTCGGAGCCACCCGGCTCGACGTGGACATCCGCTCCGTGGGGGCATGGGCCATGACGGCCCGGACCGCCGACACCTACCGCAGCGGCCGGGTCCTCCTCGCCGGCGACGCGGCGCACCAGTTCCCGCCCACCGGTGGCCTCGGCATGAACAGCGGCCTCGCCGACGCGGACAACCTCGGCTGGAAGCTCGCCGCGGTGCTGGACGGCCGCGCCCCCGACGCCCTGCTCGACAGCTACGAACGGGAACGCCGCCCCGTCGCCGTCGACAACGCCCGCCACAGCATGCTGAACGCCATGAAGATGGCCGAGGTCGGCATCGGGCCCGGGACGGCCGCGATCGCCGCACGCCTCGCCGGCCCGGACCCGGCGGTCGCCGCGGCGGAACGCCGAAGGATCGCGGAGGCCGTCCCCCGGCAGCGCCCGCACTTCGACGCGCTCAACCAGGAGATCGGGTACGTCTACGGAGCGGCCCGGCAGGCCCACGACGCGGGCGGCCCCCCGCCCCCGGCCACCGACTACACGCCGACCGCCGTCACCGGAGCGCGACTCCCGCACACCTGGGTCGAACGTGACGGAGAGCGGGTGTCCACCCACGACCTCCTCGGGCCGTGCTTCACCCTCATCACCGGGCCGGAGGGAGCCGCCTGGGCCGACGCCTTCGCGGAGCCCTTCGCGGAGTCCTCCGCACGGACCGCGCAGGCCACGGAGACCGGGGGAGGCCTGATTCGGCGGACCGTCGTGATCGGGCGTGACGTCACCAGCCCGGACGGCCACTGCCTCCAGTCGCTCGGGATCGGTGAGGACGGCGCCCTCCTCGTCCGGCCGGACGGCCACATCGCGTGGCACAGCGCCGAGGGATCGACCCCCGGGGCGGCCCTCACCGACCTGCTCCGCGGAACCGCGCGACCCGCCCGGTAGCGCCTTGTCGGGTCCTGCCCGGGCCGCGGCCGCCATCACGGCCCCGTCCCGGTACGGACCTCCTACGGAGCGCCGGGCTCCTCGCCCGGCGCTCCGATCCACCGCCCGGCCCCTCGCCCCGTCAGTGGCCCGGCAGGCCGGCGAACCGGCCGACAGGCCCGAGTGGGCCCCGCCGACCACCGATGCCCCCACCCGGAGGAACACAGTGGTGACCCCTCAGAACACGACCGGACCCCGGCCCTCGCTCCAGGACCGGTACACCCGCGAAGAAGGAACCGTCCACCTCACCGGCATCCAGGCGCTCGCCCGCCTGCCGCTCGACATCCGTCGCGCCGACCGCCGCGCGGGCCGCAGCACCGCCGGATTCGTCTCCGGGTACGAGGGCTCGCCGCTCGCCGGGTACGACATGGAACTCGCGCGCTGCCGCCCCCTCCTCGACGAGTACGACATCGTCTTCCGCCCCGGCGTCAACGAGGAGCTGGCGGCGACGGCGGTCCAGGGCACCCAGCTCGCGGCCGCCCAGCCGGACAAGCGCGTCGACGGCGTCACGGCCGTCTGGTACGGCAAGTCCCCGGGGCTGGACCGCGCCTCGGACGCCATCCGGCACAACAACCTGATGGGCACCCACCCGGCCGGGGGCGCACTCGCCCTGGTCGGCGACGACCCCGCCGCCAAGTCGTCCACCGTCCCCGGCGCCTCCGAGCTGCTCCTCGCCGACCTCGGCCTGCCCACGCTCTACCCGGCCGACCCGCAGGAGGCGCTCGACTTCGGACTGCACGGCGTGGCGATGTCCCGGGCATCCGGCCTGTGGGTCGCGCTGAAGATCGTCACCGCGGTCGCCGACGGCTCCGGCACCGTCGACGTGAGCGCCGGCCGGATCTCGCCGGTCGAACCGGACCCCGTCGTCGACGGAGTGCCGTACCGCCACACCGTCGGCGCCCGGATGGTGCAACCGGCGCTCGGCGACCTGGAACGCACCCGGGACGGCGCCCGCCTGGAGATCGCCCGCCGCTACGCCGTCGCCAACGGCCTCAACCGGATCACCGTTTCGGGGCCCGACGACCGCATCGGCATCGTCGCGGCGGGCAAGACCTTCCTCGACGTCCGCCAGGCCCTGCGCATCCTCGGGCTCGACGACGCCGAACTGAACCGCCGAGGTGTGCGCCTGCTCCACCTCGGCATGATCCACCCGCTGGAACCCACGGTCGTCGAGCGGTTCGCGAGGGGACTGAGCCACATCGTGGTCGTGGAGGAGAAGCGGCCGCTGATCGAGACCGCCCTCAAGGACCTGCTCTACGGGCACGGCAACCGGCCGTCCGTCTCCGGCAAGCGCGCACCCGACGGTTCGGTCCTGTTCCCCCTCGACGGAGAACTCGATCCCGACACCGTCGCCGCACGGCTCGCCCTCCGGCTGAACGCCCTGGGCGAGTTCCCCACCGTCCGCGACTGGTCGGACGCCCGGCGGCCGGCAGCGGCCCGGCGCAGGGCGCTGCCGCTGCTGCCGACGGTGACCCGAACCCCCTACTTCTGTTCCGGCTGCCCGCACAACCTCTCGACCAAGGCGCCCGAGGGCGCCGCCGTCGGAGCCGGGATCGGCTGCCACGCCATGGTCACGCTCATGGACCCGGCCCAGGCCGGGGACGTGATCGGCATGACCCAGATGGGCGGCGAGGGCGCCCAGTGGATCGGGATGCAGCCGTTCCTCGCCCGCGACCACCTGATCCAGAACCTCGGGGACGGCACCTTCCACCACTCCGGCAGCCTCGCCATCCGGGCGGCGGTCGCGGCCGGGGCGAACATCACGTACAAACTGCTCTACAACTCGGCGGTGGCGATGACCGGCGGGCAGCAGCCCGTCGGCGTCATGCCCGTGCCCGCGATCGCGCAGGAGCTGTTGGCGGAGGGCGTCCGGCGCGTCATCGTCACGACCGAGGACGTCAAGCGCTACCGGAGGGTCGCGCTTCCGAAGGGCGTCGTCGTCTGGCACCGCGACCGGCTGCCCGAGGCCCAGGACGTGCTCGCCCGGACCCCCGGCGTCACCGTGCTCCTCCACGACCAGGAGTGCGCGACGGAACTCCGACGCAAGCGCAAGCGCGGCCTCGCACCCGAGCCCGCCGAACAGGTGGTGATCAACGAGCGGGTGTGCGAGGGGTGCGGCGACTGCGGACAGCAGTCGAACTGCCTCTCCGTGCAACCCGTCGACACCGAGTTCGGGCGCAAGACCCGGATCGACCAGTCCTCCTGCAACAAGGACTACGCCTGCCTGGCAGGGGACTGCCCCTCCTTCCTCACGGTCGTTCCCGCCGGTGGGAAGCGCGCCTTCACCGCCGCACCCATGCCGGACAGCGCCGCCCTGCCCGATCCGGCACCTGCCGTGCCGGCGTCCCACACCATCCGGATCACCGGCATCGGCGGTTCCGGCGTGGTCACCCTCGCGCAGATCCTCAGCACCGCGGCCTCGCTCGTGGGCCTGCACGTCCGGACCCTCGACCAGACCGGCCTGGCCCAGAAGGGCGGCGCGGTGGTCTCCGACATCAAGATCACCACGGAACGGACGGACCAGGCGGGCAAGGCGGCCCTGGAGGAGTGCGACCTCTACCTCGGCTGCGACCTGCTCGTGGCCGCGGAACCCGGCAACCTGTCGGCCACCGCCCCGGCGAGAACCGTGGCGGTCGTCTCCACCACAGAGGTCCCGACCGGACGGATGGTGATCGACCCGAACGTGTCCTTCCCGCCCGCCGAACCGCTCAGGGAAAGGATCCGGGCCGGGGTGAGGGACAGCGTCTTCCTGGACGCAGGCCGGCTCGCCGCCGACCTGCTGGGCGAGGACCAGTTCGCCAACCTCCTGTTGACGGGTGCGGCCTACCAGAGCGGCGGGCTGCCGGTTCCGGCGCACGCCATCGAGGAGGCGATCACCCTCAACGGCGTCAAGGTCGAGGCCAACCTCAAGGCGTTCCGCCTCGGCCGTCAGGCCGTCGCCGACCCCGAAGCCTTCGCCGCGCTCCTGCACGGGCGTGCCACTCCGGTGCGGCCGGAACGGCGCCCCTCCTCCGCGGCCCGCGGCGTCCTCGCGTCGGCCGGCGCCTCCCCCGGATCTGAGCTCGCCCGGCTCCTGGAGGTCCGCGTCCCGGACCTCATCGCGTACCAGAACGCCGCCTACGCGACGAGGTACCTGCGCTTCGTCGAACAGGTGAGGCGGGTCGAGGACGAACGCGTGCCCGGCTCGACCGCGCTCACCGAGGCCGTGGCCACGTACCTGTACAAGCTGATGGCGTACAAGGACGAGTACGAGGTGGCCCGGCTCTCCCTCGACCCCGAGGTCGAGCGGGAGGTGAGAGCCCGCTTCGGGGACGGCGCCCGGATGTCCTACCGCCTCCACCCGCCCGTGCTGCGGGCACTGGGAATGACCCGCAAGATCGAACTCGGTCCCTGGTTCAAGCCCGCCTTCCACGCCCTCGCGGCGATGCGCGGTCTGCGCGGAACCCGCCTCGACCCGTTCGGAGCGGCGCGCGTGCGACGCACGGAACGGGCGCTGGTGGTCGAGTACGAGACCACCATGGCCGAGGTCTGCCGGGTCCTCGGCGAGGACGTCCACGGCCTGGCCGTCGAGATCGCCGCACTGCCCGACCTCGTGCGCGGCTACGAGGAGATCAAGATGGCATCGGTCGCACGGTACCGCGCCCGATCCGGGGAACTGGTCGGCCGCCTGCGCTCCCTGACCGGACCTCAGGACTGAGCGCCGAACTCCACCCGGTCCGCGACGGACGGAGCCGGGCCTGCTTTGAGCTCACCACCAACTACCCTGCACATTCCCCTTCTTGACACTTCCGGAGATGGTGACCCGGCCCTACAGGGCCAGCGCGGCACCGAGCGCCACGACCAGCGGAGGAATGACCACCCGGGGCCAACCGGCCTCCAGGAGCGACAGGACTCCGCCCCTCCACCAGCCCGGCTCGGTGAAGACCGGAAACCCCAGCAGGAGCAGCAGGCCGCCCGCGAGTGCCCACGCGAGGGCAGCGCGCTGCCACAGCGGCCTCACCGTCGCCCTCACCCGCCGCCGTCGCCACCACGGCTAAGGGCGCCTGACAGTAGGCGTGCCGGGCCGCCTGTCGAGTGCCCCGGAGGCAGAGCAGGCACGAGCCCGGGTGATGATGGAGCTCTCTACGCCCAGTAATCACCGGTGGGTTCGTGCCTGTCCTGCCGTCATGCCTGATCGCCTACTACCGGGCGCCCTTGATGGTGGGCTGCGTCTTCTGGTTGTAGATCTCCTTGCCGTCCGCGTTGTAGGCGTGGACGTAGGGGGCCGGGG